>NZ_JASDCZ010000086.1:0-9704 GCF_030407635.1 Micrococcus sp. APC 4021 | reverse complement strand
CCCCGAGCCCCACCGCGCTGCCCGCCGGGGATCCCGCGGCCGACGCCCAGGCGGCCGGGCGCGTCCTGGAGACGCTGCTTGCCGAGGAGACGGCCGCAGCGGGGACACCGCAGGACGAGGCCCCGGCTGTGCTGTCCTCGTCGGCGGGCGTGCTGCGCCTGACCGCGGTCGTCACCCAGACCACCGCGGCCCGGCTCGAGCTCGAGTCGATCACGGACCTCAACGGCCGGTGCGAGTCGCTCACCGCCGTCGCACCCCCGCCCCTGACCGCCGCGGCGGATCCGGACGCGGCCACGGCCCTGCGCGCCCGCCTGGACCGGCTCGCCGGCTGTCGACCCGAGACCTGGCTGGCCGACACCGAGGACCCGAGCGCCGCCGTCGTCGCGGATGAGGCCCAGGTCGCGCTGCTGACCCGCACGGATCCGGAGATCGACGCGAACTCGCTCGTCCCGCTCGAGGACGACGGCCGCGTGCTCCCGGAGGGGCGGCTGACCGCCGTCGGCTCCGCCGCGACGCTGGATGACGACGCCGAGCGGCGCATCGCCGAGGTGATGTCCGCCCTCGACGGCGACGGTCTGCGGGAGCTCGAACGGCTCACCACGGGCGCCGACCCGCTTCCCCTCGCCGAGGCCGCGCAGTACTGGCTGGTGGACCATGGCCTGGAGGACGCGCCTGAGGACTGGTTCGTGCCCCGCGGCTCCTGGTTCTGAGCCCGCACGGATGCGGGGCGCCGGCCCGCGTCGCACGAGCGCGACTGTGATGCACACCGCCCGGGGGTGCCATGATGGAGGGCATGCCGACCCCGCGTCCCCGCCAGATCCGCCAGTCCGCCAAGCTGCTGAACGTCCGCTACGACGTGCGCGGCCCCATCCTGGAGGAGGCGCAGCGGATGGAGGCCGCGGGCCACCGGATCATGAAGCTGAACATCGGCAACCCGGCCCCGTTCGGCTTCGAGGCGCCGGACGCCGTCCTGGCGGCGATGCACCAGCACCTGCCGCACGCGCAGGGCTACTCGGACTCCAAGGGCATCTACTCGGCGCGCATCGCCGTCTCGCAGTACTACGAGTCCCGGGGCATCCGGGACATCGGCGTGGACGACGTGTTCATCGGCAACGGCGTCTCCGAGATGATCACCATGGTCCTCACGGCCCTGGTCGACGACGGCGACGAGATCCTCGTCCCCTCGCCCGACTACCCGCTGTGGACCGGCGCCACCACCCTGGCCGGGGGCCGAGCGGTGCACTACCGCTGCGTCGAGGAGGAGGGCTGGGAGCCCGACCTCGAGCACATCGAGTCCCTCGTCACGGAGCGCACCAAGGGCATCGTCCTGATCAACCCGAACAACCCCACCGGCGCGGTCTACTCCCGCGCCGTGCTGCAGGGCATCGTGGACGTCGCCCGCCGCCACAACCTCGTCCTCATGGCGGACGAGATCTACGAGAAGATCACCTACGACGGCGCCCGCCACATCAACGCCGCCGGCCTGTCCGACGACGTGCTCACCCTGACGTTCTCCGGCCTGTCCAAGGCGTACCGGGTGGCGGGCTACCGCTCCGGCTGGGTGGCCGTGTCCGGGCCGAAGCACCGGGCCGCCGACTTCCTCGAGGGCCTGACCCTGCTGGCCAACATGCGGATGTGCGCCAACGTGCCCGCGCAGCACGCCATCCAGGTGGCACTGGGCGGCTACCAGTCCATCGACGACCTCGTCCTGCCCGGCGGTCGGCTGCTCGAGCAGCGCAACCTCGCCCAGGACCGCCTGAACGCCATCCCCGGCGTGTCCGTGCAGCCGGCCCACGGCGCCCTCTACCTGTTCCCGCGGCTGGACCCGGAGGTCTACGCGATCGACGACGACGAGGCGTTCGTCATCGAGCTGCTGCGGGCGAAGAAGATCCTCGTCTCGCACGGCGGGGCGTTCAACTACCCGCACAGCGACCACTTCCGGCTCGTCACGCTGCCCAGCGTGAAGGACCTGGACGTGGCCCTGGACCGCCTCGAGGACTTCCTCGAGGACTGGAGGGAGCGCCATGGCTGACACCCCGGCCGCCGAGGCGGGCCGTCCCGCCCGTGCCACCGACGACGGCGTCTTCGACGGCCCCGCGCGGGAGCTGTTCGCCGCCCGCCGCGGGGACGAGGTCCGGGGCCCGGCCGACGTCGACGCCGCCGCGACGCCCGGCTACGGCGGGGACAAGGCGAAGGGCAAGAAGGACCTGGCCGCGCGCGGCGGGGCGCTCGCCGACCTGCAGGAACTGCTGTTCGCTCAGTCGGTGCGCCACGCGCCCGAGGGGGAGGCGCCGTCCCTGCTGGTCGTCCTGCAGGGCATGGACACCGCCGGCAAGGGCGGGATCATGCGCCACGTGATCGGGGCGATGGACCCGCAGGGCGTCCACGTGCACGCGTTCAAGGCGCCGACAGCGGAGGAGCGCGCCCACGACTTCCTGTGGCGCATCCGCCCGCACCTGCCCCGGCCCGGCCTCGTCTCCGCGTTCGACCGCTCGCACTACGAGGACGTGCTCGTGCATCGCGTGCGCGGGCTCTCCCCGCTGGCCGAGGTGGAGGAGCGATACGGGGCGATCTGCGAGTTCGAGGCGGCCGTGCGCGCCGCTGGGACGCGGATCGTCAAGGTGATGCTGCGGATCTCGCCGGAGGAGCAGGCCGAGCGCCTGCTGGCCCGCCTGGACGACCCCACGAAGCACTGGAAGTTCAGCGAGAGCGACCTCGACGACCGCGCGTACTGGGACCAGTACATGGACGCGTACCGGATCGCGATCGAGCGGACGGACACCGAGGACGCGCCGTGGTTCATCGTGCCGGCGGACCGCAAGTGGTTCGCGCGGCTGGCGGTGCAGCAGCTGATCATCGAGACCGTGCAGGGGATGGGGCTGGACTGGCCGAAGGCCGACTTCGACGTCGCGGCCGCCCGCCGTCGCCTGCTGGCGGGCTGAGCGCCGCCGTCGTCGCGGTGGGCGGGGAAGTGGTGGCCGGACCTTGCCAGGCCCGGGGCCGCAGTGAGTTGATGGGGAACACCGGTCGCCGCAGAGGCGTGCCGGATCCGATCCGAAAGGTGGACCCATGTCCGAGAACGCTGTCCAGAACGCCCCGCTGACCGGCAAGACCGTCGCGTTCCTCGCGACCAACGGCGTCGAGCAGGTCGAGCTGACCTCCCCGTGGGAGGCCGTGATCGCCGCCGGCGCGACCCCCGTGCTCGTCTCGCCGAAGTCCGGCACCATCACCGCGATGCAGTCCGACTGGGATCACGGCGAGTCCTTCGAGGTGAACACGACGGTGAAGGACGCCAAGGCCGAGGACTTCGACGGCCTCGTGATGCCGGGCGGCACCCTGAACGCGGACGCCCTGCGCATCAACAAGGACGCCCAGGCGTTCGTGCGTGCCTTCTTCGAGCAGCACAAGCCGGTGGCGGCCATCTGCCACGCCCCGTGGACCCTGATCGAGGCCGGCGTCGTGGAGGGCCGCCGCCTGACCAGCTACCCGTCCCTGAAGACTGACCTGAAGAACGCGGGCGCCCAGTGGGTGGACGAGGAGGTCGTCGTGGACAACGGGCTGACCACCTCGCGCTCCCCGGACGACCTCGACGCCTTCAACGCCAACCTCGTGGAGGAGCTGAGCGAGGGCAAGCACGAGGACCAGACCGCCTGACCGACGTCGGGAGCGAGCCGCGTGGGGGCGGGGGCCGATGGCCCCCGCCCCCACCGTTTCTCGAACGAAAGCGTGGCGGAGGCCGCCGTTTCCCGAACGAAAGTGGGGGGCGGGGTCAGCTGGCGTCGGGGGCGGCTTCGC
Source organism: Micrococcus sp. APC 4021 (assembly GCF_030407635.1). Taxonomy (NCBI): domain Bacteria; kingdom Bacillati; phylum Actinomycetota; class Actinomycetes; order Micrococcales; family Micrococcaceae; genus Micrococcus; species Micrococcus sp. APC 4021. The sequence continues at coordinate 5,909 of NZ_JASDCZ010000086.1, read as the reverse complement.
CGCGCACCTGGTCGAGGCGGACGCGGGCGCCGTCGAGCCAGGCCTGGCAGCGGTCGGCCAGCGCCTCCCCGCGCTCCCACAGGGCCAGGGACTCCTCGAGGCCGGCGCCACCGGCCTCCAGCCTCCCCACGGTCTCCACCAGCTCGGCGCGCGCCTGCTCGTAGCTCATGCGGGCCACGTCCGAGACGTCCGCGGAGGTGAAGCCCTCCACACCGCTGGGGCGGCCCGCGTCCTGCGTCTGCTCCATGCCCTGTTCACTCATGCCTGTCGTGTCCTCTCGTGGGATGGGGTCGGGGTGGTCCGATGCGTCGCGACGACGTCCGCGGCGATCCGCCCGGCCGCCACGAGGATGTCGAGCCGGTCGTCCGGGGCGACCTGGTCCGCGTCGCGCACGACCTGCCCGGCGTGCTGGACCACGGCGTAGCCGCGGTCGAGAGTGCGCTGCGGGGACAGGGCGCGGACGCGGGCGCGCAGCTGCGTGAGGGCGTCCTCCTCGCGGACGAGCCGGTGGCCCAGGGCGGACCGGCCGCGCTCGCGCCACCGGTCCGTCTCCTCCTGCCGCGTGTCCACCATCACGTGCGGGCGGGCCAGCACGGGCCGGGAGCGCAGGGCCGCGAGCCCCTCGGCCTCGGCGTGCACGCGGCGCTCGACGGCCGAGGCCAGCCGCAGGCGCGCGTCGGCGAGCCCGGCGGCCTCCTGGGCCGCGTCCGGGACGATCCGTTTGGCCGCGTCCGTGGGCGTGGAGGCGCGCAGGTCGGCGACGTCGTCGAGGACCGGGCGGTCCGCCTCGTGGCCGATCGCCGAGACGACGGGCGTGCGCGCCGCCGCCACGGCGCGCACCAGTGCCTCGTCCGAGAAGGGGAGCACGACCTCCTCGAGCGCGCCGCCGCCGCGGGCGATGACGATGACGTCCACGGCCGGGTCGGCGTCGAGCTCGGCGAGCGCGGCGGCCACCTGTCGAGGGGCCTCGGCGCCCTGCACGGCGACCTCGCGGATCTCGAACTCGGCGGCGGGCCAGCGCAGCAGGGTGTTGCGCAGCACGTCCTGCTTCGCGTCCGAGTCGCGGCCGGTGATGAGCCCGATCCGGTGGGGGAGCAGGGGCAGGGGCCGTTTGCGCGCGGGGGAGGTCAGCCCCTCCTCGGCGAGGGCCCGGCGCAGCAGCTCCACGCGGGCCAGCAGATCGCCGAGGCCGACCGGGCGCATCTCCTGCACGTTCATGGACAGGCGCCCGGCCTTGAGCCAGAAGTTCGGCTTCACGCGCGCCACCACGCGGGAGCCCTGCTGGACGGTCCCGTCCAGGGTCATGGCGACGTTCCGCCAGGCGGTGAGCGGCAGGGAGACCTCCTCCTCGAGGTCCCGCATGGTCATGTAGACGTTGCCGCGGTTGTTCTTGAACTCGATGAGCTGGCCCTCGATCCACGTGGCGGGGGCACGCTCGATGTGGGCCTTGAGGTTCTCGGAGAGCCGGCGCAGGGGCCACGGCCGCTCAGCGGAGGTCTCGCCCGCGCGGGCGGGTGCCGAGACGGGCACGTCCGACGTCGCCGAGGCGCCCTCGGTCACGGGCTGGTCCATCCGGGTCCCTCCTGTCCGCGCCCGGTCCGCCCGGGCACGGGCCCACCGTACCGCCCTCGCCGGACGCGCAAGACGGTGCCCCGGTGTCCCCCCGGGGCCGCCGCCGACCCGGTCGGGTGCTCAGACCGGGGAACCTCCGGCCAGGATCGGTACGCTCGACGGGGTCGGAACGGAATGGAAAGGACCCCATGCGCACCACCCTCAGCCTCCTCGTCGCAGCCCTGGCGGGCCTGCTGGCGGTGTTCGCGACGGCCGGCGCCCTCGTCGACGAGGCGACGCACCGCCCGGAGCTGCTGCGCGGGGTGACGGAGCAGGTCGCCGTGGACCCCGAGGTCCGCGCCGCCGTGCCGGGGGTGATCGACGACGTCGTGCACGACGCCGTCCCCGAGCAGGTGCCGGGCCCGCTGGCCCAGACGGCCGAGGACCTGCTGCGCCCGCTGGCCCAGCGCGTGGCGGACGACCCGCAGGTGGTGCAGGGCTGGTCCGACACCGCCGACGAGGCCCGGCGCGCCTGGCTCGCCCAGCTCGAGGACCCGGAGGGCGCGGACGAGCCCGGCTCGGGCGCGGACGTGACCATCCCGTTCGGTCCCGTCGCGCAGTCCGGGATCACCGCCGCCCTGGGCGACATCGAACGTGACCTGCGCGAGGACCGGTTCGACCTGCCCGGGCAGGCGCTGCTGGAGACGATCATGGGCGCGGACGTCGGCGACTGGGCCGCGGACACCCTGCTGGCGCCCCTGTACGACCGCGCCGCGGATCTGCGGGACAGCACCGCGCTGCGCATGGACGCGCGCATCGACGCCCTGGCCGGCACGGACCGGGCCACCGTGCACCGCTGGGTGGACGCCTCCGCGCACTGGCGCTGGGCCGCCGCGGCCTCCGTGCTGGCGCTCGTGGGCGCCCTGCTGCTCGCCCCCCGAGGGCGGCGGGGCCTCGCCGTGGCCGTGGCGGGTGCGGTCGCCCTGGCCGGCGGACTGATCGGCGGCGCCCGCCTGGGTCCGGACGCGGTCCACCTCACGGCACCCGAGGGGGCCTCCCCCGGGGTGGCCGCGTTCGTCCAGCAGATGGAGGAGGCCGCCCGCCCGGCGTTCGCGGCCGCCGTCGCCCCCTACCCCCAGACCCTGACCACCCTGGGCTGGATCGTGCTGGCCGCGGGCCTGCTGCTGGCCCTGGCCGAGCTGTGGGTCGCTCGGCGTGGCCGGGTCCGTGCCGCCCGGGCGGACGGTCCCCCCGCGGTGGGCCGCTCCCACACCGCCGCCGACGTCACGTCGCGCTGAGCCCGCGGCGAAGCCCGGGCCCGGTCTGCGTCCCGGCCGATAGCATGGAGGGCATGTCCGCTCCCTCCGTCTCCGCCCGTCCGTCCGCCGTCGGCCTCGGGATGCCGCAGGTCCCGCGCGTTCGCCGATCCCGTGAGGAGGTGGAGGCGGCCGCGCCCGTGTCCGGTGAGAAGCGCGTGCTGCTGGCTGCCCCCCGTGGCTACTGCGCCGGCGTGGACCGCGCCGTCGTCGCCGTCGAGAAGGCCCTCGAGCACCACGGCGCCCCCGTGTACGTGCGCAAGGAGATCGTCCACAACCGGCACGTCGTGGACACCCTGACCGAGCGCGGCGTGGTGTTCGTCGACGAGCTGGACGAGGTGCCCGAGGGCGCCCTGACCGTCTTCTCCGCGCACGGCGTGTCCCCGGCCGTCGTCGAGGAGGCCGCCCAGCGTAACCTGCACACCATCGACGCCACGTGCCCGCTCGTGACCAAGGTGCACCGCGAGGCCGTGCGCTTCGCCAAGCAGGACAAGCGGATCCTGTTGATCGGCCACGACGGCCACGAGGAGGTCGAGGGCACGTTCGGCGAGGCGCCCGAGCACACCACGGTGATCAACGACGTCGCCGAGGCCCGCACCGTCCAGGTGGATGATCCGGACAACCTGATCTGGCTCTCCCAGACCACGCTCTCCGTGGACGAGACCCTCGAGATCGTCTCCGTGCTCCGCGAGCGGTTCCCGAACCTGCAGGACCCGCCCTCGGACGACATCTGCTACGCCACCTCCAACCGGCAGGCGGCCATCAAGTCGATCTCGCCGGAGTGCGACCTGGTGATCATCGTGGGCTCGGCGAACTCCTCGAACTCGGTGCGCCTCAAGGAGGTCGCCGCGGAGTACGGGGCCTCCCGCGCCGAGCGCGTCGACTTCGCCAACCAGGTGGACGAGTCCTGGTTCGAGGGCGTGGCCACCGTGGGCCTGTCCTCCGGCGCGTCCGTGCCCGAGGTGCTGGTCCAGGAGGTGCTCGCGCTGCTGGCCGAGTACGGCTACGGGCAGGTGGACGAGGTGGTGACCGCCGAGGAGGACATCATCTTCTCCCTGCCCAAGGAGCTGCGCGCCGAGATGAAGCGCGTGGGCGACGACGGGCGCGCCCTCGGCGGACGCCGCCGCGACGCCGAGGCCTGACCGCGCCCCTCGTCTCCTCGCTGAGGCCCGCAGACTCGCCGTCGCGACGCCGACGTAGCGGCGAGTCTGCGGGCCTCGGTGTGTCCGGGCCGGCGGGTGGTCAGGGACTCAGAGCCCGAAGACCCAGACGAGCAGGGTCATCGACGCGATGGAGATGAGCACGGCGGCGATGATGTTCAGCCACACGCCGCCCTTCACCATCTGGCCGATGGTCACGTAGCCGGAGCCGTACGCGATGGCGTTCGGTGGGGTGGCCACGGGCAGCATGAACGCGCAGGTCGCGGCGAGGGCGACGGGCGCGGCCAGCATGAGCGGGGCGACGCCGGTGCCCAGGGCCACGCCGGAGGCGACCGGCAGGAACGTGGCCGCGGTGGCCGTGTTCGAGGTCATCTCGGTCAGCAGCAGGATGCCGACGGCGGCGATCACCACGAGCACCCACACGGGGATGTCGCCGAAGCCCTTGACCTGCTCACCGAGCCACGTGGACAGGCCCGACTTGGAGAACTGACCGGACAGGGCCAGGCCGCCGCCGAACAGCAGGAGCACGCCCCACGGCAGCTCCTTCGCGGCCTCCCAGTCGAGCAGGCGCACGCCGCGCCCGGCCCCGCCGCCGGCCGGCAGGAGGAACAGGATGAGTCCGACGACCATGGCGATGGCCGCGTCCGAGAGCAGCGGGGACTCCAGGCCCAGGACGTACTCGGAGATCAGCGGCACGGTGATCCAGGCCAGCGCGGCGAGGATGAAGACGGCGAGGACCTTGGCCTCGGGGGCGCTCATGCGGCCGAGGCGGGCCAGCTCGGTGGCGATCAGGTCGCGGCCGCCGGGGACCTCGTCGATCTCGGGGCGGAACAGCACGCGGGTGAGCAGGAACCAGCACGCGAAGAGCAGCACGACGGCGATCGGCACGCCGACCAGCATCCACTGGCCGAAGCCGATCTCCACGCCGTGCTCGGCGGCCATGTGGCCCGCGAGCAGGGTGTTGGGCGGGGTGCCGATGATGGTGCCGAGCGAGCCGATGGACGCGGCGTAGGCGATGCCGAGCATGAGCGCGGTGCCGAAGTTCGTCTTCGTCAGGGAGCGGATCTCGGCCTGCGTGGGGGCCTCGCCGGGCGCGGATGCGGGCGCGGCGGGGCGGTCGGCCTGGTCCGCTGCCTCGTCCCCGGTCAGGGCGCCGTCCGTGCCGTAGCGCTGGACGAGCACGAGGATGGACACGCCGATGGGGAGCATCATCACGGCGGTGGCGGTGTTGGACACCCACATGGAGATGAACCCGGTGGCGATCATGAAGCCCAGGACGAGGTTCACGGTCCTGGCGCCCATGAACGTCAGGACGCCGAGCGCGATGCGCCGGTGCAGGTTCCAGCGCTGCATGGCCAGGGCGAGCATGAAGCCGCCCATGAACAGGAAGATGATGTTGTTGCCGTAGCTCGCGCCGACGGCGTCGAAGGTGATGCCGCCGTCGGACTCCTCGGCGGGCACGCCGAGCGGGAAGACCACGAGCGGCAGCAGGGCGGTGGCGGGGATGGGCAGGGCCTCGGTCATCCACCACACGGCCATGAGCACGGCGGTGGCGGCGACGAGGCGGGGCCAGACGCCGAGGTCGCCCGGCATCAGCAGGAACAGGGCGACGGCGAGCAGGGGGCCGGCCACGAGGCCGATGATGCGCTTGACGTTCTCGCCGCCGGGCAGCGGCTCGTCACGCATGCCCGGGGAGAGCTCGTGTTCGAACTCCTGGGCGGCCGCCCGGGGGTTGAAGCGGGAGACGTGCTCGTTGACGTTGCTCGGCGGGGGGGTCGATCGGGACTCCACGGGGCCTCCTCATCAAGTCAGGCCCTCGGCGCGGCCTGGCAATTCTCTGTGAGTTTCACGGTAGCAAGTGGCCCGGGACACGGAAAGACGA
>NZ_JASDCZ010000085.1:0-9802 GCF_030407635.1 Micrococcus sp. APC 4021 | reverse complement strand
ACACGCCCGGAGAGGCCCGCTCGTCTCATCTCAGCCCGTACCCCGTGGCAAGAACCTCATGACCCACAACATCTAGGCCCCTGATGGATGGCAAAGGAGCCCTAGGTGAGCAAGTTCCACGTGGACCAAATCGCAACTCGTATCCGCGAGCTGTACTCGACGGATTATTGGGACGCAAACCTTTCGGATGTAAATAACCTTTCCCGCTTGCTTGCCCGCTATGCCGTAGATCTCACGATTCCTGAGTCAAGCGACAGTGGGAATCAGCGTATTGTCGAAGTAATCGACGGTGGCGAGGACCGCGGGATCGACGCGATTGGGATTGATTTTGTGTCCCAGTTGGTCGTTCTGGTTCAGTCAAAGTGGCGTCAGGACGGATCGGGCACAATGGACCTGGCCGGACTGCTAAAGTTTCGCCGCGGAGTCGAAACCCTGCTAGGCATCAGGACGGATAACGTCCCCGTGAGTGCATCTCCTGAAATGCGTATGGCAGTATCGGATATTTTGAAGAAACCAGGCACCCGGATGCGCTTCATTGCTGTAACAACTGCGCAGGAAGAGCTCCCCACGCAACAGCAAGAGTCTATGAATGAACTTTTGTCATCAGTTAATGAAGGGGGAGCAAGTGAGCCCATTGCGAGTTTTGTACACTTGGGGCAAGGTGCTCTCTTTGACTCTATTGTTGAGCGAGAGCCTATGGATCTTGACCTCAACATGCAGATTTTTAATTGGGGGAAGATTGATGAACCCAGGCGGATGGTTTACGGGCGTGTAGACGCTGCCCAAATTGCCCAGTGGTATCGTGACCATGAACACAAGCTTTTCGCAGAGAATATTCGCCTAGTTATCCCCCGGTCCGATATCAACGACGGCATTAGAAAGACCCTCACATCCGAGCCTGAAAACTTTGCCTACTTTAACAACGGAATTACTATGGTGGTCCGTGATATGCAGGTTGCTCCCGCGGGGTCTGCGACCCGCGAAGCGGGGTACTTCACTGCCAAGGGTGTATCTATTGTGAACGGGGCCCAGACCGTCTCTACGATCGGACGGATTTCTAAGAGCGAGGGTAGCCTTGATTTTCTCGAGGCAGCCTCGGTAATGATTCGTTGTATTGTCGTGAGTGATGAAGAAGCCGAGTTTGGTAGGCTCGTAACTCGATACGCCAACACCCAGAATGATGTTTCTACCCAAGATTTCGCATTCCTTGACGCCGAACAGCATCGCCTTAAGTCCGAAATTAAGGTAATGGGTTTCGAGTATCTTTTGCGGTCGGGCGAGGATGTTCTCACGGAGTCCTCCGATAAGAGAATTGACGTCCGCAGCGCGGCAATCGCTCTGGCCTGCGCGCACCGGGATGTGGAACTGAGTGTCTTGGTCAAACGCGAGATTTCACAACTCTTCTCGGACAGGTATAGAACGATTTTTAATCCTTCCACTGATCCGCGACTCCTTGTTTCATCTGTGCTGGTGAATCAGGTAGTCGAGAATAAGCTCGGTGAGCTAGAGCCTCTTACGGAGGGGGTGAAGAATGGAGTTATAATTCATGGCAAGCGTGTAATTTCTCACCTGATCTTGAGGGGTATTGGAACTACTAATCTAAGTTCCTCTGAGTTTGCCATCGAGAACTATGATTCGTGGATCGAGGACGAGTGCGAGAGGATCGTCGCCGCGCTTGTGGAGAATTTTCCGGATAATTCGTACCCTGGTAATGTTTTTAAAAACACCATTCGCGTACGTGCTTTGCTTAACGAGAGTTCCCTCCTGTGAGCTCGGGTGTTATGTGAGGGCTCGGATGGGCTGCGTTGCGAGGAACTTCGAGCAAACACTTGGCATCGGAGGGCGCTACCTCGTGATGGTCAACGCGGCGAGCATGTTGTTCAGGTTGCCCTAGGGACTGTGGTGCGCCCAAATAGCGGACGCTATGCGGGTAGTCAGTGTCAGTGAACGGCTTGACATCCAGGTAGCAGGACATAGTTTGTACCGCCTCATTGCGTTACATAAGGGCAACGAAGCCGGTGACTTTTGGGCTAGCTGTTGTGGGTCATGAGGTTCTTGCCACGGGGTACGGGCTGAGATGAGACGAGTGGGCCTCTCCCGCAGGATGGAAGTTCCTCAACAACCCACCTGCCCGAAAAGACCCACTCATGACTCACGCTAACGCACCCCTGACCCCGACCGGCCGTCTCAGGATGGTCCACCGCCACCTGCACGACGGGATCCCGCAGGCGCACGTGGCCGCCGAGTTCCGGGTGAGCCGGCCCACGGTGGCCACCTGGGTGGCCCGCTACCGCGCCGAGGGCGAGGCCGGCCTTCAGGACCTGCCCAGCCGGCCGCACCGTTCACCTGCCCAGCTCGATCCGGTCCTGGTCGCCCAGATCCACGCCCTGCGGCGGGAGCGCAAGTGGTCAGCCCGCCGCATCCATCACCACCTCGTCTCCGAGGGCCACCGGGTGTGTCTTCGTACCGTGGGACGGTGGCTGCACCGACTCGGGATCTCCCGCCTACGGGACCTGACCCCGGCCGGAGAAGACCTGCGCCAACGACCGCAGAAGATCACCGCCCGCGGCCCGGGGCACATGGTGCACCTGGACGTGAAGAAGATCGGGAAGATCCCAGACGGGGGCGGCTGGCGCACCCACGGACGTGAAAGTGAAGCAGGCCGTGCTTCCAAGCGTGGTGCAGGCCGGCGGGTCGGCTACACCTACCTGCACTCGGCGATCGACGGGTACACCCGCCTGGCCTACACCGAGGCGTTGGAGGACGAGCGGGCGGCCACGACCGTGAGCTTCTACTGCCGGGCGCGGGCGTTCTTCGCCGCCCACGGCATCACCGTGGACCGGGTGATCACGGACAACGGGAACAACTATCGGGCTGCGGACTTCACCGCGAAGGTGGTCTCGCTCGGGGGCCGGCATCACCGGATCCGCCCCTACACCCCGCGCCATAACGGGAAGGTGGAGAGGTACAACCGGCTGATGGTCGATGAGGTCCTCTACGCCCGCCCCTACACCTCAGAGCAGGCTCGGCGTGAGGCCCTGGCGGTGTGGGTGAACCACTACAACTACCATCGGCCTCATACCTCCTGCGGGGACGCTCCTCCGGCCTCGTTGGCCCCGGCCCGAGTCAACAACGTCATGCCCTCCTACAGCTAGCCCGTCCCGCGCACAGCGGCGCCGGACCACTCCAAGGGTGCGGCGTCATCGGCGTCCGTGGGGGCAGGCAACCTCAGCCCGCTCGCACCGCCGCCTCGTCCGTCACCCGCAGCCGCTCGCCGATTAAGGCGCCGATTGCGGACAGCGGGGAGCTGACCACGAGGATGATGAGATGATGGCCGGGGTGAACGTCTACACGGGGTTGCGTGACGATCAGCCAGGAGGCTTTGGAGCGCAGGAAGTCGGAGGTTGCGCCGGCCGGGTTGTAGCCGACAGTGGTGTCGGAGTTGCGGTACTCGGCCGGGAATCGCTCAGTGAGAATGCTGCCCGTCGCCGCGTAGGTGATGGACAGCAGTCCGATGCCTGTGGACGCGGCCGAGGTGATGGCCCATGCCTGGCCGATGTCGATCAGGGGCGAATAGTGGCCACGCCGCTGGCGCCGTGTTGATGCCGCCAGCCATGGTCACTCGGTCCGGGCCCCAGGACGCATCCACGCGGCCGACGAGCAGGATCACGAGAATTGGCACGACGGCGGCTACCAGGGTCGCGTTGATCATGGCCAGGCGGTACACACCGAGCGTGTTGGTGGCGTAGCTGAACGCTAAGGTGTTCGTCGCGTAGAAACTGCCAGAGCCCAGAAGCGCGGCCATGATCGCCATGATTGGGCGGCCGCCGAGATTCTGGAGCTCCTCGCAGACCGGCGACCCCTACATCTTCACCCAAATGCACAGGGCGATGGCCAGGATCGGCATGCGAAGAGGAACAGTAAGCGCCAGCCCCATGCGTCTACGAACTCCGTGGGGAGCATGAGCGCCAGCGCGAAGACGCCGGAGGGGATCAGGGTCCCTTGCGGGGAAGCCGAGCTGCATCATGGCGGCGTAGCGGCCGCGCTGCGCGTAGTGCGTGCTCGATCGCGACGGCGGCGGCCCGCATCAACCGCCGCTCACGGCCAGGCCCTGTAGGAGGCGCAGGACGGCCAGGATGATCGGCGCAGCCAAGCCGATGCATGCGCAGGTCGGCAGCAGGTCAATGGCCCCGGTCGCGGCGCCTCTCAGCACCACGGGGAGGACCAACGTGGGGCGTCGGCCTCAGAGGTCGTCGAGGATGCTTAACCTGAACGCGCCGACCGGACGGGCCGCGAAGCCCATGCCGAAGATCACTAAGAAGCCGCGGATCGCCGCTGTTGGGTTTAGCTTGGTGAAGAAGATAGAGCGTATGGCGATCGCCCTGCAGATGACCCACTTGTAGGCGCAGAGCCCGTACTTCACCGAGAGTTCCTCCCTGGTCCGCAGGGTGGGCAAAGGCCTCGGCCTGAACGGCGTCGACGTGCTTGCTGTGGCAGGCCATGGCTTCACCAACTGCAAGGAGGTCGTGCCTACGCCATGCTCTTCGTGCCCTCCGTGGCGGGATCCCTCACGAAGAGTGCGAGCTGAACAGCGACGAGGACGTGCCGGCCGACGTCGAACTGCTGACCGGGGTGCTGGCGCGCATAGTGGAGGGGATTTGGAGGGGTCGGGATAGGCAGCGCGGCGGGCAGTCCCGCCCCAGGCTAGCGGTGCTGGTCTCCTCCGAGGGCTGATCATGGGACTGGCCCCCAGTACGCCTTGGCCTCCATCCAGGCGAGGACATCGAAGACCCGGAGTACCGAGACCTCGGTGGGCAGTGACGCCGCCGAATGGTAGGACGCGAGTCGCTGCCATATGGTCCGCTCCTGGGCGGAGAACTCTGCATGGAGCAGTGCCCGGCCCACGTAACCGTCCTTTCGGGTCTCATGGAAGACGGTCTGGCGTAGCTCGGCGTCAATGATTGGGAAGAGTCGCGGCCGCTTGCGGGCGACGAGCTTCGACGCGATCGTGGGGCCGATCTTCGGCAGGGTCTTCAGCGCCTCATAGAGCTCGTACACCGGTGCCATGTCCTTGCCGGACGGGTCCGGGTCGACGTCGATGAAGTCGCGGTCGGGGCCGACGGCCTCCAGTAGCCCAGCGAAGTGCACCCTCTGTGTGATGAGCAGATGCACGACCGCATGCCCCGGCACTGGCGTGTTCAGCAGGGCGGCGGAGGCGACGTCGTCGGAGGTGAACACGTTCGCGGACGCTGCGCGCGTCCCGCTCGGGTCGAACCCGTCCCATCGGCCGCCGATGAACTTTCCGGGCGTGAAGTAGTGGCCGAGGAGGTCGACGGCACGATCGGTCTGATCGGAGACGACGGTGCGGGGCAGGTGCAGCTGGGGTGCGGTCATGGCTTCCTCTTCCACTAGATGTAGGAGGGCATGACGTTGTTGACTCGGGCCGGTGCCAACGAGGTCGGCGGGGCGTCCCCGCAGGAGGTATGAGGCCGATGGTAGTTGTAGTGGTTCACCCACACCGCCAGGGCCTCACGCCGAGCCTGCTCTGAGGTGTAGGGGCGGGCGTAGAGGACCTCATCGACCATCAGCCGGTTGTACCTCTCCACCTTCCCGTTATGGCGCGGGGTGTAGGGCCGGATCCGGTGATGCCGGCCCCCGAGCGAGACCACCTTCGCGGTGAAGTCCGCAGCCCGGTAGTTGTTCCCGTTGTCCGTGATCACCCGGTCCACGGTGATGCCGTGGGCGGCGAAGAACGCCCTCGCCCGGCAGTAGAAGCTCACGGTCGTGGCCGCCCGCTCGTCCTCCAACGCCTCGGTGTAGGCCAGCCGGGTGAACCCGTCGATCGCCGAATGCAGATAGGTGTAGCCGACCCGCCGGCCAGGCCCGCGCTTGGAAGCACGGCCTGCTTCACTTTCACGTCCGTGGGTGCGCCAGCCGCCCCCGTCTGGGATCTTCCCGATCTTCTTCACATCCAGGTGCACCATGTGCCCCGGCCCTCTCGCGGTGATCTTCTGGGGTCGTTGGCGCAGGTCTTCTCCGGCCGGGGTCAGGTCCCGTAGGCGGGAGAGCCCGGCCCGGTGCAGCCACCGTCCCACGGTACGAAGACACACCCGGTGGCCCTCGGAGACGAGGTGGTGATGGATGCGCCGTGCGGACCACTTGCGCTCCCGCCGCAGGGCGTGGATCTGGGCGACCAGGACCGGATCGAGCTGGGCAGGTGAACGGTGCGGCCGGCTGGGCAGGTCCTGAAGGCCGGCTTCTCCCTGGGCGCGGTAGCGGGCGACCCAAGTGGCCACCGTGGGCCGGCTCACCCGGAACTCGGCGGCCACGTGTGCCTGCGGGATCCCGTCGTGCAGGTGGCGGTGGACCATCCTGAGACGGCCAGTGGGGGTCAGGGGTGCGTTAGCGTGAGTCATGAGTGGGTCTCTTCTGGCAGGTGGGTTGTTGAGGAACTTCCATCCTGCGGGAGAGGCCCACTCGTCTCATCTCAGCCCGGTACGGATGTCAAGAACCTCATGACCCACAACAACTAGAAGGCGTCACGGTGATTGTGGCTGAGGGCTCATCGCAGCGGAAGGGTGATCAGGGGGCCTCGGCAGAATGGGGTCCCATGGAGTCCACCCAGCCCGTCCCCGAGCCCTTCGTCCTGACCCTCGGTGCGGTCCTCGCCGCCGCCGGCCTTGACCCGCACGACGTCCTGGCCATCCGCCACACCTACAAGGAGTCGGGGCTGCCGTCGCGGGCGGCAGCCACGCCGGAGCGCGTACTCGCCTACACGCGGGAGCAGCACCACGTGGGGAAGTTCCCGAAGGAGCCTGCTCGCCACTGGCTGATCTTCATGGGGGAGGGCGGGCGTCGTTCTCGTCTCACCGCCGTGTACGAGAACCGCGGGGAGGCCGTGGCTGAGCGCACGGAGCGGCATCGGTACTACGACGTTGCGCCGGTGCCGCTGCTGGCCTCCCTCGAGGAGCGCCTGGTGGTGGAGTGGTCCGCAGACCCCGTGAACTGGGCCAAGCGCGGGCCCCTCGCGGCGCGGTTCCCCGTCCTGGAGATCGCCGACCCCACCACCGAGGCGTTCCCCGGCTTCGACCACGTGCTCCTCAGCTACGGGGACCTGCAGTCACTGGTGACCGAGACCCGCTACGCAGGCTGGCGCACCGCCCTGCAGGCCGTACGCGGGATCTACCTGATCGCCGACGAGACCGCGGGCCAGTGCTACGTGGGCAAGGCCGACGGCGAGCGTGGTGTGCTCGGACGGTGGGCGGCCTACGCCCGTGACGGGCATGGCGGGAACGTCGCCCTCCGGGATGCCCTAGAGCTCGACCCCGCCCAACCGGAGCGGTACACGTTCAGCCTGTTGCGCGTGTTCGGCTCCAGCACCCCGCAGGCCCAGATCGACGCCGCGGAGAAGCACTACAAGGAGGCTCTGATGACGCGCCGGTTCGGGCTGAACCGGAACTGAACGGACTTCGTAGTCCTGGGGGAGTGGGCGAAGGTCAGACGGGGGATGGAATGCCCGCGCCGAGCCTCGGGGAGGAGGACAAGCGCGCCATCCCGGCACTGCAGCCATCGCTGAGTTCCTCGAATGTGACTGCCCACGAGCACACGGGGCATCCGCAAGCCGCCCGCATTGATGTCGTCGCGCGGGCCGACGTCGTCGAGGCGGGCGGGCCAGGTCTGATGGGTGTGAACGGCCTCCCCGGAACCGGCAAGACGACGACGCTCGGGGACATCCTGGCGTCCAACGTCGTCGAACGAGCACGCCGATTGTCGGCGTGTGAGAACCCATTCGACGCCCTCACCGAACGCACCCATGAGTGGACCGGCGAGGGCAGGATGCGACGACGGGTGCGCGAGCTCCGGCCTGAGGTGGTCGGCTTCGAAATGGTGGTGGCCTCGGCGAACAACGCGGCCGTGGAGAACCTCTCCGAGGAGATTCCACAGCGGAGCGCCATCAAGGACAGCCGGAACGTGGATGCGGACTACTTCGCCGAACTGGCAGCCGCCTTGGGCGGGAGCCGCGGGGAAGAGGACGCCCTGGGCGAGGACAGCTTGACGTCGGAGCAGCCGGGCACCTCGGGCCTGGCCACTGCGCCGATGGCAACGGCACCGACTCCGCCCCGCTCCGCGCGCAGGCGGCCGACGAGGGGGTAGTGCTGCTCGGGGTCCTTCTGGAGGGGCCGGACCGGCCCGGACCGGCCCGGACCGGCCCGGGGCCGGCCGGACCAGCCTACGGATCGGACGGCTCAGCCCTGGGCCGACTCGACGTCCTCGTCGACCCAGTCGCGGGAGCGTTCCACGGCCTTCTTCCACAGCCGCAGGGCGCGCTCAACCTCCTCCTCGTCCATGGTGGGCTCCCAGCGCTTGTCCTCTTCCCAGTTGGCCACGAGCTCGTCCTGGGACGCCCAGAACCCCACCGCCAGGCCTGCGGCGTAGGCGGCGCCGAGAGCGGTGGTCTCGATGACCTTGGGGCGCACGACGGGCACGCGCAGCAGGTCCGCCTGGAACTGCATGAGCAGCTCGTTGGCGACCATGCCACCGTCGACCTTCAGTTCGGTGAGGTCCACGCCGGAGTCCGCGTTCATGGCGTCCAGGACCTCGCGGCTCTGGAAGGCGGTGGCCTCGAGCGCCGCGCGGGCGATGTGCCCCTTGTTGACGTAACGGGTCATGCCCACCATGGCGCCGCGGGCTGCGGCGTCCCAGTGCGGGGCGAAGAGGCCGGAGAACGCGGGGACGAAGTACACGCCGCCGTTGTCCTCCACGCCGGCGGCCAGGGTCTCGACCTCCGGGGCGCTGCCGATCATCCCGAGGTTGTCCCGCAGCCACTGGATCAGCGAGCCGGTGACGGCGATCGAGCCCTCCAGCGCGTACACCGGCTTCTGGTCGCCAATGCGGTACGCCACCGTGGTGAGCAGGCCGTTGTCCGAGTGCACCGGCTCCTCGCCGGTGTTGATCAGCATGAAGTTGCCGGTGCCGTACGTGTTCTTGGCCTGGCCGACCTCGAAGCACGCCTGGCCGAAGGTCGCCGCGTGCTGGTCGCCCAGGATGCCGGTGATCGGCGTCTCGCGCAGCAGCTGCTGGCCGGATACGGTGCCCACCTCGGCGGAGGAGCTGACGATCTCCGGAAGCATGGACATCGGGATGCCCATGTCCGCGCAGATCTCCTCGTTCCAGTCGAGGGTGTCCAGGTTCATCAGCATGGTGCGGGAGGCGTTGGTGACGTCGGTGACGTGCCGGCCACCCTCGCCGCCGCCGGTGAGATTCCACACGAGCCACGAGTCCGTGGTGCCGAAGATGAGGTCGCCGTTCTCGGCGGCCTCCCGGGCACCGTCCACGTTCTCCAGAATCCAGGCCACCTTGGGGCCGGAGAAGTACGTGGCCAGGGGCAGCCCGACGCGCTCCTTGTAGCGGTCCGCGCCGACGTCGCCGGCCAGGCGCTCGCAGAGGTGGTCGGTGCGGGTGTCCTGCCACACGATGGCGTTGTACACCGGCTTGCCGGTGTTGCGGTCCCACACCACGGTGGTCTCACGTTGGTTCGTGATGCCCACGGCGGCGACGTCGTGTCGGGTCACCTCGGCGCGGGCCAGGGCCTCCCCGATGACCTCGCGGGTGTTCGTCCAGATCTCCACCGGGTCGTGCTCCACCCAGCCGGCGCGCGGGAAGATCTGCTCGTGTTCGCGCTGACCAGTGGACACGATGGCCCCACTGTGGTCGAAGAGGATCGCGCGCGTGGACGTGGTGCCCTGGTCGATGGCCATCACGTAGCGGGGGGTGGTCATGTCCTACTCCTTCGGAGGTGGTC
>NZ_JASDCZ010000084.1:0-10109 GCF_030407635.1 Micrococcus sp. APC 4021 | reverse complement strand
CGCTCGCGCGGTCGCCTCGTCCCAGGGCTCGTCCAGCAGGTGGCGCACCACCTCGGGCTGCATGTACATCTCCTGCAACCAGCCGAGGTCGTCCTCCCGGTGCGGCCGCAGCGTCAGCCGCGCGGTGGGCAACGGCCAGTCAGGGGCGCGGCCGCCCGCAGCCGCGCCCTCCTTGCGCCCCGCCGGAGGCGGGGCGTCGACGTCGGCGGGGACCGGCGTCGTCGTTCCGGACGCCCAGTCCTGGCGCAACATTGCGTAGGCCACGGACGCGAGCGGCTCGCCGCCGTCCACGGGCCAGCCGCGCCGGTAGTGCGCCTCCTTGACCCAGCCGGCCCGGCGGAAGGTGCGCAGCATGGGGACGTTGTCCTCGCGGGTCTGGCCCTCGAAGCGGTCCACCGCGGGCATCGTCTCGAAGACGCGCCGGGTGAGCGCGGTGAGGATCTGCGCGCCGAGCCCGCGCCCGCGGAACCGCTCCGCCACGCGCAGGTCGAACAAGGGGGTGGGGTCCGTGAGGTCCTCCAGGCGCACCACGCCGACGCGGCCGTGCTCGGGATGCTCGATCCAGAAGGTGCGGTGGTCCTCATCCTCCCAGGCGCCGCCATCGACGGCCTTCTCCGCCTCCGGCCGGGTGACGCGCGGGCGCGTGTGGAACGGCCACGCGTTCTCGGTGAGCAGGGCGACGAGCGCGTCCCGGTCGGCGCCTGCCGGGTCGAGCGGAGTGAAGGTGACGTCCATGGGGCCGAGAGTAGGGGAGGGGACGTCACCGCCGCCCGTTGCCGTGACCCCATGGCCACGCCCCTCCTCGACCTCGCGGCGCACCGCGCGAGGAAGCCCGGGACGCGCAGGCCGAGATCGGCTGGACCATAGCCCAGGCCCACGCCGGCCGGGGCCGCGCCACCGAGCTGGCCTGTGCCCTGCTGGACCTCGCCTTCGCAGGCCTCGGCGTCCGACCCGTGGAGGCTCACGCCTTCGCGGACAACGCGCCCATCCTGCGCGTGATGGAGAAGGTCGGCCTGCGCCACGAGGGCACCTTCAAGGAGGAGTCACTGCACCGCACCCGCGGCTGGGTGGACGGCGTCACTTACGCGATGCTCGCCTCGGAGCATCGGGCCCGGGGCAGACGGCTTTCCACCTCACGACGCCCAGAAGTACGCAACTCTCTAGACATAACGTTGCGTAAGGTGGCGGCATGAGCAACGATCCGCGCCCGACCCCGTGGGCCGTCGGCTGGGAAGAGCGCCCCTGGGCCGCGGGCCCGGATGACGCCGGGCTGCGCTCCCGCAGCGCTCGCGTGCGTGCAGCAGGCCCATATCGAGCCGCGCTCCCGGCCCGTATCGCCCGACTCGGGCTCGACCTGCCCTCTGATCTGGCGACCGAGGTCGAGGAGGCGACGGCCGCCGTCGTGCGCTTCGACGCCGAGATCAGCCACGCCCTCCCGGGGCTCACCGGCGAGATCGCCCCGATCGACGCGGTGCTCCTGCGCACTGAGTCCGCGTCCTCCTCGCAGATCGAGCACATCACGGCGGGCGCGCGAGCCCTCGCCCTGGCGACTCTCGGCGAACGCACCCGCCCGAATGCAGCGCTCGTGGCGGCGAACGTGAGGGCCATGGGCGCTGCCTCCCGGCTGGCCGCCGACCTGGAAGAGCCCGCCCTGCTGGCCGCCCATCGTGCCCTCATGGACGGTCAGGAGCATGCCCGGCCGGGTGCCTACCGCGATGCGCAGGGGTGGATCGGGGGCGGGGCGCCCACGCCGCACACGGCGCAGTTCGTCCCGCCCCACCCGGAGCGCCTGCGTGCCGGGATGGACGATCTCTTCGCCTATCTGCGCCGCACGGACGTACCCGCCCTCGTGCAGGCCGCCATCGCGCACGCTCAGTTCGAGACCATCCACCCGTTCGCGGATGGCAACGGCCGCACCGGGCGCGTCCTCGTGCACGCCGTGTTGCATCGGGCCGGCGCGATCACCCGTATGGGGGTGCCCCTCTCCGCGGGACTCCTCACGGACACGGCCGGATACTTCGACGCCCTCACCGCCTACCGCGACGGCGACCCCGCGCCCATCGTGCGCCGCTTCGCGCAGGCCGCCCTGGCCGCCGTCGGCAACGGCCGAGAGCTCGTCGCGGACCTGGACGAGGCCCTGACCGGCTGGCGCGAGCGGCTCACCGCCCGGCGGGACGCGGCGGTCTGGCGGGCGCTCGCGGTGATCATCGCGCAACCCGCCGTGACCGTGGACCATCTGGCCCAGGCGCTGGGTGTCTCGCGCCCGGCCGCCCAGCGGGCCGTGGACCAGCTTGTCGAGGCCGGCGCTCTGCAGGCCGTGTCCGCTCAGCGTCGGAACCGGGTGTGGCTGGCCACCGAGGTGCTCACCTGTCTGGACGAGTTCGCCGCGCGTGCGGGCCGGCGGGGTTGACCGGGGGTGGACGACCGGGGCGACCAGCCTCAGTGTCGTGTGTAGTGTCCCGGCCATCCGGGCGGGCATCGGGTTGCGGGCGTCCATCTGCGCCACCACCCGGTGCAGGCCGTACGTCTCGAACCCCAGGTCCAGTAGGGACACCGACCCGGCAAGGACCGGCGTCGTCGTGCCGGACGCCCAGTCCTGCCGCAGGACCGCGTACGCCACGGGCGCGAGCGGCTCGCCGTGCCTACGGCGAGCGCGCAGGAGCTGCTGGAGCGCCTCGGGACTCAGATCGCGGCTGACAGCCGCTCCGCGTGCCCGCTTCGACAGGCGCCGGCATCTTGGGCCCCTCCCCACCCGGACCCCTTCCGAGTCCGACACAATGCATACATCCATGCATGCATCCGATTACTCTGGCCCGCATGACTCCACTCTCCGACCCCTTATGGGGCAGTCGTGCCACGGCTGCCGGCCGCCTGGCCCACGACGTCGCCTGGCGCATCGTCCGCGGTGAGATCGCCGCGGGGGAGATGCTCACCGAGGTCCAGCTCTCCACGGAGGCCGGCATCTCCCGGACGCCGGCCCGGGAGGCCCTCCTCCAGCTCGAGCGCTGGGGCCTGGTGCGGCTCCTCCCCAAGAAGGGCGCGGCCGTGCAGGCCCTCACGCCGCAGAGCGTGGCCGACCTCACGGCCCTGCGCGGCCTCCTCGAGTCCACCGCCCTCGCCACGGTCGCCGCGCGGCCCGACGCCGTCGGGCCCCTCGTCGCCACGCTCACCGCCAACCTGGAGCAGCAGCGCGCCGCCCTGGACGCCGGCGACCTCGCTGCCTTCTCCGCGCTGGACGTGCGCTTCCACCGGGACGTGATCGCCACGTGCGGCAACGCCGCCTTCGACGAGGTCGTGCGCACCTTCGCCCCCCGCCTGGCACGCCTGATCCACGCCGCCACCGGCGGATCCGTCGACGCCGCCCGCCGCCTCCTCGATGGGCACGCCGAGATCTGCGCCCAGCTGGCCGCCGGGCGCGCCGCAGACGCCCAGCGCGCCCTGCAGGCGCACCTCGACGCCGCGGGGAGCGGCGTCGTCCCCGGCCTGCCGCCCGTGGGCCCGTCCGAGGCAGGTGAACCCCGATGATCGAGGGCCTGCTGATCCTGCTGCTCTGCCAGCTGGCGGGCACGCTCGTGGCCGACACGCTGCACCTGCCGATCCCCGGGGCCGTGCTGGGCATGCTCCTGCTGCTCGGCCTGCTCGCGTGGCGCCGGCCGGCCGAGGACGCGCCGGTGATGACGGCGAGCCATCACCTGCTCCAGCACCTGCCGCTGCTGTTCGTCCCGGCGGGCGTCGGCGTCGTCGCGGTGCTGGGCCTCATCGAGGAACACCGGGCGCTGATGCTGGTCGGCTTCGTGGTGCCCTGGCTGCTGGGGCTGGTGGTCACCGCCGGCGTCGCCGCCCCGCTCGCCCGCCGCCTCACGGACAAGGAGGACGCACAGTGAACGCCGCCGAACTGACCGACTCCCTCGCCGAGGCCTGGGACGCGCTCCTGCACACACCGCTGTTCGGCATCGCGCTGACCCTCGCCGTTGCTGTGCTCTCCCGCCGCCTGTGGCTCGCCGCCCGGCAGACCGCCCTGCTCACGCCCGTGCTCGTGACGATCGTGCTGGTGGCCGCGTTCCTGGCCCTGACCGGCATCGACTACGAGACCTACATGATCGGCGGCAGCTACCTCACCTTCCTGCTGGGCCCCGCCACCGTGGCCCTCGCCGTCCCCCTGTACCGGGCCGGCCCTGACATCCGGAAGCTGCTGCTGCCGGTCGCCGTCGGGGTCACCGTCGGCTCGCTGACCGCCATGGTGAGCGCCGTGCTGATCGTGCGGGCAATGGGCGGGGACGCCGCGCTGGCCGCCACGTTCGCCCCCAAGTCCGCGACGACGCCGATCGCCATGGCGGTGGCCGACGCCGGCGGCGGGATCGTCTCCCTCGCCGCCGTGCTCCCCGTGCTCACCGGCGTGCTCGGCGCCGTGCTGGCCCCCTGGGTGCTCGACCGGCTGCGCGTGCGCGACCCCCGCGTGCGCGGCCTGGCCATCGGCGTGAGCTCCCACGGCATCGGCACCGCCCGCGCCCTCGCCGAAGGCCCGAAGACCGGTGCGTTCTCCGCCCTCGCCATGGCCTGCTCCGGTGTGCTCACCGCCCTGCTGGCCCCGCTGGTGCTGGCGATGACGGGGTGAGGGGCCGGGCGGCCGCCCCCGGCCGGGCAGCCGCCTCGACCCGCTCCAGCCGCGGCGGCGTCCTTACCGTGTCCGCCCCGCCTGCCACCCTGGTCCTCTTCCTTCCCCGCGGGCCGCCCGCCGGCCCGCACAGGCGCGGTGACGCGGCCCGGTCCTGCGAACGAGAGGACCTCACCCATGATGGGCCCGTCCCACGCGGCCACCGGCGCCGCGGCCTGGCTGGCGCTCACGCACTGGCAGTCGCCGATCGCCGCGCTGCACCTGCCCGCCGAACTCCAGCTGCTCGGCGCCGTCACCACCGCCGGCGCGGCCATGATCAGCGACTGGGACCACCCCCGCGCCACCGTCGTCCACGCCCTGCCGCCCCTGACCGAGTGGCTGAGCCGCGGCATCCGCCACGTGGCCGGCGGGCATCGGCGCGGCACGCACTCGCTGGTGGGGATCGCGGCGTTCACCGCCGTCGCGACGGCGGCCGCCTCCATCCAGGTGCCGATCGCGGGGCACGTCTACACGCCGGGGCAGGGGGTCATCGCCGCGTTCCTGGCGGCCGTGGCTGCCAAGGCCCTCCGACTGCTCCCGAACCGGGGATGGAGGGCCGCGTGGGCGCTCGGCATCCTGGTCGCGGTGTCGGCGACCGTCCTCAGCGACGGGCTGTGGTGGATCCCCGCCTCCGTGGCCGTCGGCGTGAGCGTGCACATCCTCGGCGACGCCCTCACCAACAACGGGGTGGCCCTGCTCTGGCCGCTCAGTCCGGAGCCCCCCACTCGCCTGTGGTGGTGGCAGTCCTCCGGACGGTTCCGGCTCCCCTTGCTCGGCCGGACCGGGTCCTGGCGGGAGTGGGCGCTCGTCTCGGTGGTCACCGCGTTCACCGTGGTGCGGGCCGTGCGGCTCATCCCGCTCGCCGCTCGGGGGGTGGCGGCACTGTTCTGAGCGGCGGCACCCGGCCACCGCCGCCCCCTCACTTAGCCCGCCCGCACCACCGTCTCGTCCCACGCGGCAGCCTCGGACGGCCGCCGGCGGCCAGGTCCCGGCAGGCGTCCGTGAGCGCCTCGAACGACCACCCCGGGACCCGGCCCAGCGCCTCGGCCGTGCCGTCTGCTCGCACGACCGCCTGGTCCACGGCCTCGAGCAGCTCGTCCGACCCGGGGTCGCATGCGTCGCATCCGCAGTCCGGGAGCAGCGCGTGCACCTGCCTCGGGGCGCCGACCGCCACCCGGATCACCGGCAGGACGCCGCCGTCGTCGTCCTGGGGCACGTCCGTCTCCAGCAGCCACCAGGGGGAGGCGCCGTCGACGCCGGCCGGCGGCGCCACCCGCAGCGCCCGGTCCACGGGGGCCGCCAGGTCGGCGCGCCCGGCCTCGTCGAGCGGGATGCCACGCACCGGGTCCGGCACGACGACGGCGCCCGCCTCCGCGAGCACCTCGGCCCACACGCGGGCCCGGGCGGCCGCGATCCGATACCGCTGCGGGTCGGTCACCCGGGAGTACTCCTCCTCCCGGGGCGGGGCGCCGTCCGGGTGCGGGTCAGGCCAGGCGGGCAGGCCGAGGGCGGCGTACCGCCGGGCCACCTCCGCCCGCAGGCGCTGCAGGGTCGTCATGGGAGGCTCACCGTGTGTCCGGCCTGGGCGGCCGCCCCGGGCTCACTCCGCCGGCGTCAGTTCCCGCTTGAGGATCTTGCCCGTGGCGGTCTTGGGCAGTCCGTCCCGCACGGTCACGGTGCGCGGGTACTTGTAGGGGGCCACCTGGGACTTCACGTGCTGGATCAGCTCCTCCTCCGTGGCGTGCGCACCGGGGGCGAGCACCACGTGCGCGGCGACCTCCTGACCGAGCTCCGGGTGGGGCACCCCCACCACGGCGGCCTCCGCGACGGCCGGGTGCTCGTAGAGCACCTCCTCGATCTCGCGCGGGTACACGTTGAGCCCGCCGCGCAGGATCATGTCCTTCGTGCGGTCCACGATGTAGTAGTTGCCCGCGGCATCGCGCCGGGCGAGGTCGCCGGAGCGGAACGAGCCGTCCTCGGTGATGGCCTGGGCGGTGGCCTCCGGCTTGCCCCAGTAGCCCTTCATCACGTTCTCCCCGCGGATCCACACCTCGCCCAGGGTCTCCTCATCGCCCTCGGGCACGACGGCCCCGTCCGGCGTCACCAGCTGCATCTCGCACCCTCGGACGGCGCGTCCGATCGAGCCCGGATGGTGCTCCTCGCCCGGGTGGTTGAAGCACGCCACCGGGGAGGTCTCGGACAGGCCGTAGCCCTCCAGGATCTCGCAGTCGAAGGTGGCCTCGAAGCGGCGCAGCAGCTCCACGGGCATGGCGGATCCGCCGGAGACGCCCAGGCGCAGGCTGGCCAGGTCCTCCGGATGGTCCTTGGCCGCGGCCAGCACGGCCCCGTACATGGTGGGCACGCCGATGAACACGTCCACCGCGCACTCCCGGACGGTCTGCGCGGCCACGGCGGGATCGAAGCGGGGGATCAACGCCAGGCTGGCGCCCGTCGTCACGGGCGCCATGAGCGCGCACGTGAGGCCGAAGACGTGGAACAGCGGCAGGCAGCCGAGCACGGTCTCCCCGTGCTGGAGCTGGATCAGCGTCTCCGCCGCGGTGTCCGCGTTGGTGCCCATGTTCCGGTGGGTCAGCTGGGCGCCCTTGGGGCGGCCGGTGGTGCCGGAGGTGTAGAGGATGACGGCGTCGTCCTCGAGGTCCCGCTCGACGGTCTCGGTCACCGGGCCGGGGCTCTCCGCGAGGTGCGGGGCGAGGCCGTCCTCGCCGAGGGTGCGCAGCGGCACACCGCGCTCGCGGGCGCCCTCCACGGCTTCCTCGGACGGCACGGACCACAGCATCGACGCGCCCGAGTCCTCCAGGTAGTACTCGATCTCGCGGCGCTTGAACAGCGGGTTCATCGGGACGACGACGGCGCCCAGCTGCAGGGCCGCGAAGAACACCACCGGGAACGCCGGGATGTTCGGCACCATGAGCGCCACGCGGTCCCCGGGGCCGATGCCCTCCTGCCGCATGAGCCCGGCCAGGCGCTGGGACTGGTCCTGGAGCTCCGCATACGTCATGCGGTTCTCGCCGAGGATCAGGGCGGTGGAGTGCGGATGCTCGGCGGCGGTGCGCTCGAGGCGGGCGGACAGGGTGAGGGTCACGACGGGCCTCCGAGGGGAGTCGGATGTGATGGGAACCACAGTGTAACGCCCGGCGGTGCTCGTTCGCTGTGAGCCGAGCGGGGTGTGTCGGCGGACCTCACGCCAGCGACATCACCGCGGTTCTGCCCGGCGGTGATGTCGCTGGCGCGCGGTCATCCACCGGCCCCGCCTGCGACGTCGATGTGTCGTCTCCACGGCTCAGGGGCGCAAGACTGGTCCCCGCACACCGCCGCCCGGACCGCCGGGCCAGACCGGAGGACAGACCATGACCGCACAGACCCCCGCCACCCCTGCCATCCCCGAGACGATGAAGGCCGTCGTCATGCGCGCGCCGGGCGACGTCGTCGTGGAGGAGGTGGACACCCCGCGCGTCGCTCAGCCCACGGACGTCGTCCTGAAGCTGGCCGCCGCGTGCGTGTGCGGCTCGGACCTGTGGCCCTACCGCGGTCACAACGACGTCGACCACCGGCGCATGGGCCACGAGTACGTCGGCACGATCGTGGAGAAGGGCGAGGACGTCGCCACCCTCGAGGTCGGCGACTTCGTGATCGGCTCGTTCATGCTCTCGGACAACACGTGCGAGATCTGCCAGGCCGGCTACCAGTCCCGCTGCGTCAACGCCGGCGAGTACACGGGCAGCCAGGCGCAGTACATGCGTGTCGAGCTCGCGGACGGCTCCCTCGTGAAGGTGCCCGGGGGTGAGCCCTCGGACCCGGACCGCCTGGCCGACTACCTCGCCGCCTCGGATGTGCTCGGCACCGGCTGGTACGCCGCCGTCGCCGCGCAGGCCGGCCCCGGCAAGACCATCGCCGTGGTCGGCGACGGCGCCGTCGGCCTGTGCGCCGTCCTGGCCGCCAAGACCCTCGGCGCGGAGAAGGTCATCGTGTTCTCCCGCCATGAGGATCGGGCCGCGCTCGCCCGGGAGTTCGGCGCGGACGTCGTGATCGCCGAGCGTGGCGAGGAGGGCGCCGCCCAGGTGCGCGAGCTCACCGGCGGCTACGGAGCGCACGGGGTGTGCGAGGCCGTCGGCACGCAGGGCTCCATGGACCAGGCCCTGGCCTCGGTGCGCCCCGGCGGGTACGTCGGGTTTGTGGGCGTCTCCCACGACCAGACCCTCGACGGCTCCGATCTCTTCGGCCGTGAGATCCACCTCGAGGGCGGGCCCGCGCCCGTCCGCCGCTTCCTGCCCGAGCTGATCGAGCGCATCCAGTCCGGGGAGATCCAGCCCGGCCGCGTGTTCACCGCGCGCATGCCGCTCGACGACGCCGCCGAGGCGTATCGGGCCATGGACGAGCGCCGCGAGATCAAGGTGCTGCTGGAGGTCTGAGGCCGCCGTGGCGTTTGGCCTCCACGAGCGGGAAGGGGCAGACCTGGCCGTCGGTCTCGAGCAGGCTGGGCGACGCTTGACCCTCCCCTTGGGGGAACGCCCACGCTGGGATCACCTGAGAGAAAGGTCGCCCCATGAGCCCCCTGATGACCGTCGGCGAGTTCGCCCTCGCCACCGGACTGAGCGCGAAGGCGCTGCGCTTCTACGACGAGCGCGGCCTCCTCGCCCCCGCCGACGTCGACGCCCACTCCGGCTACCGCTGCTACGCGCCCGGCCAGATCCGGACGGCCGCGCAGATCCGCGTCCTGCGGGCGGCCGGCCTCACGGTCGACGACGTCCGGTCCGTCCTCGCGGACCCGGCCTCCCTGCCGGCGCGGCTCGAGACGCACGCGGCCGAGCTGCGACGCCGCCGCGACCTCGAGGACCGCGCGCTCGCGCTCGCGGTCGCCGGTGTCTACGCGGCCCCGGATCCCGACGACGACGGCGGCCCCGCCCGTCCCGGCCCCGTGGCGGAGCGCACGGTCGGGCCGACGCCGTGGGCCGGCGTCGTGCAGCGGGTGGCCCTGGACGAGGCCGGTGAGGAGTCGACCACCGAGCGCGCGAACGCCGCCTTCGTGACGCTGTTCCAGGCACTCGCGGAGGCGGGGTCGGCACCCGCCGGGCCGCTGTGGACGGCGCTGCGTCCGGTGCCGGGCGCCGCCGACGTCGTGGAGACCGTCCTGGCCGTCCCGCTGAGCGGCCCGGCTCCCGCGGGTCTCAGGGTCGACGGGCACGAGGTGGTGGCCGGGACGCTGCCGCGCCGCGTGGAGCGGTACGTGGACGTGCGGGCCGACACGGGCGAGGTCGACCTGCTCGACGACGCCCCCGGCGGCGCGCTGCCCCATCCGGATCTGCTGGGGCTCATGGACGCGTTCGACATGGAGGACGCCGGTGCCGCGCCGGAGATCCGCCAGATCCTCGCGGACCCGGAGGCCGGACACATCGAGCTGGCGGTGACAGTGCGGGAGGAGGCGGGAGCGGGGCAG
>NZ_JASDCZ010000083.1:0-10143 GCF_030407635.1 Micrococcus sp. APC 4021 | reverse complement strand
GAACACCGCGGAGCCGGCCACGAACACGTCGGCCCCGGCCTCGGCCGCGCGTTCGATGGTCTCGCGGTTCACGCCGCCGTCGACCTGGAGGGCCAGCGGGGCGGGCCCGCCGTCGAGGGCGCGGCGGGCCCGGCGGATCTTCGGCAGCACGACGTCGAGGAACGCCTGCCCCCCGAAGCCGGGCTCCACGGTCATCAGCAGAAGCATGTCCAGCTCCGGGAGCATGTCCAGGTAGGGCTCGACCGCGGTCGCCGGCCGCAGCGCCATGCCGGCCCTCGCTCCGGCCGCGCGCAGCTCCCGGGCCAGCCGGACGGGCGCGGCCGAGGCCTCGGCGTGGAAGGTGACGGACTCGGCCCCCGCCTCCGCGTAGCCGGGCGCCCAGCGGTCGGCGTCCTCGATCATCAGGTGGAGGTCCAGCGGCAGGTCCGTGGCGCGTCGGATCGCCTCGACCACGGGCAGGCCGAGGGTGAGGTTCGGGACGAAGTGGTTGTCCATGACGTCCACGTGCACCGCGTCTGCGCTGGGGATGCGGGCCAGCTCGTCGGCGAGGCGGGCGAAGTCCGCGGACAGGATCGAGGGGTGCAGGCGCGGGGCGCGGGCGGTCATGGGCGGGTCCTCTCGGTCAGGCGCCGGGGGCGCGCAGCAGGGCCAGGAACATGGCGTCGGTGCCGTGCCGGTGCGGCCAGAGCTGGGCCGTGCGGGCGACCACATCGGCTGGCTCCGGCGCGCCGGCGGGTTCGGCCTCGTCCAGGCGCAGGTCGTCGAGCGCGACGGTGTCGAGGGCGGTGCGGGCGTCGAGCAGCTCCAGCTCGGGGTGGCGGCGCACGAGGTCCTGGACCTGGACGACGGTCTCCGCGACGTGCGGGGAGCAGGTGACATAGGCGAGCACGCCGCCGGGGGCGAGGACGGAGACCGCCGCGTCGAGCAGCTCGGCCTGCAGGCCGGTGAGCTCGGCGAGGTCGGCCGGAGTGCGGCGCCAGCGCGACTCGGGTCGGCGGCGCAGCGCCCCGAGGCCGGTGCAGGGGGCGTCCACGAGGACGCGGTCGAACGCCGGGGCCGCCTCGGGGGCGTCGGCGATCGTGCGACCGTCCCCGGCCCGGACGGTCCAGGCGTCGGCGGGCACGGCGGCGAGTGCCTGCCGGACGAGGTCGGCGCGGTGCGGGGCGACCTCATTGGCCACGAGCGTCGCCCCCCGCTCGGCGGCGAGGGCGGCCAGCAGGGCCGCCTTGCCGCCAGGGCCGGCGCACAGGTCGAGCCAGCGCTCGGCCCGCCCCTCGGCCGCGGGGACGGGTGCCTGGGCCAGGGCACGGGCGGTGAGCTGGGAGCCGGCGTCCTGGACGCGGAGCACGCCCTCGCGCACCCCGGGCAGACGGCCGGCGTCGCCACCGGAGTGCAGGGCGGAGTCCGGGGCCAGCGGCCCGGGCTCGGCGCCGTCGTCGAGGGCCGCGGCGAGCGCCTCGGCCCCGCCGGCCACGGGCAGGGCGACGAGGTTGACCACGGGCGGGGCGTTGTCCGCCTCGAGCAGGGCGGCCAGCTCGGCGTCGCGGTCGGCGGTGTGGCGGGTGCCGCGGTGGGCGGCCAGGGCCTGGCGCAGCGCGCGGACGATCCACACCGGGTGCGAGGCTCGGACGGCCAGGGCGGCGTCGCCGCCGTCGGCGGGGGCGACGTCGGCCAGCCACTCGTCGAGGGGGCGTTCGGCGACCCGACGCAGCACCGCGTTCACGAACCCGGAGGCGCCGGCCCCGATCTCGGCGCGCACGAGGGAGACGGTGGCGTCGAGGGCGGCGTGGGCGGGCACGCGCATGCCCAGCACCTGGTGGGCGCCGAGCCGCAGGGCGTCGAGCACGGGTGGGTCGATCTGCTCGAGCGGGCGGTCCACGCAGCGGGTCAGGATCGCGTCGTACAGGCCGAGCCCGCGCAGGGTGCCATAGGCGAGTTCGGTGGCGAAACCGGCGTCGCGCCGGTCGAGGCGGGCCTGGCGGATGCGCGCCGGGAGGACCAGGTTCGCGTACGCGTCCTCGGCGTGGACGGAGCGGACCACCCCGAACGCGACGCGGCGCGCCGGGTCGGCGGTGCGGGAGCGCTGCGACGGCGCCTGCGCCGAGTACTTCCGTCCCGCGCCCGAGCGACCCCGGTTGCGGGTGCGCCCCTGCGCATCCCGGCGGTCCTGGGCGTCCGGCCGGGGTGCGCGGCCGCGTTCCCCGCGGGCCCCTCGCTCGCCCCGGCCCTGTCCTGCCTGTCCTTCGCGGCTCATGCGCGCGCCTCCTCGTCCTGTGCCGCGGCGTTCCGCGCGGCCTCGCGTGCCGCCGCCCGGGCGGCGGCCTCCCGGCGGGCCTGTTCTTCGTGGTGGGCGAGCGCCTCCCCGGCCAGCAGCGCGGCCCCGGCGGCGGCGCCGCGCGCCCAGTCGGCGGCCGGCATCAGCTTCCTGCCCGCCGGCTGGACGCGGGAGAGCCGGACGGCCCCGCCGGACGTGCGCAGCCAGGCGGCCTTCGCGGCCACCAGGATCTGCCCGGGAGCCGCGGCATCGAGGGCGGAGGGCCAGCCGTCGTCGCCGGCGCGGACCGGGGCGACGCCGTCGAGCTTGAAACGGGCCGGGGCGGCGCCGTCGTCCGCGGTCAGCCAGCCCCAGGCGCCGGGCTCGGGGGTGACGCCGTTGATCCGGGCGGCCACCTCGGCCGCCGGGCGGGCGGGGTCCACCAGGCCGTCTGCGGCCGTGAGCTTCGGCGCGTGGGTGGGTTCGCCGCGCTGGGGCGTGGCGGTCGCGGTGCCGTCCGCCAGGCGGTCGAGCACGTCGATCACGAGCGGGCCGCCGCGCTCGGCGAGGTCGGTGAGCACGGCCCCGGCGGTCTCGTCGGCCGCGACGGGGCGGGTGAGCCGGGCGAAGACGGGCCCGGTGTCCAGGCCCTCTTCGAGCTGGAACACGTCGGCGGCGATCTCGGTCTCCCCGGCCATCACGGCGCGCTGGACGGGGGCGGCGCCGCGGTAGGCCGGCAGCGCGGAGAAGTGCAGGTTGAGCCAGCCGTGACGGGGGATCTGCAGGGCCTCGACGGGCACGAGCGCCCCGTAGGCGACGACGACGGCCACGTCCGCCTCGAGCACCCGGATCGCCTGGAGGGCATCGGCGCCCTCGGGTCCGCGGAGTCGGTCGGCCTTGAGCACGGGCAGGCCGGCCTCCTCTGCCGTGACCGCGACCGGCGACGGGGTCAGCACCCGCCGGCGCCCGACCGGGGCGTCCGGCCGGGTGAGCACGCCGACGACCTCGTGGGGCGAGTCGAGCAGGGCGCGCAGCACGGGCACGGCGGTCTCGGGCGTGCCGGCGTAGAGCACGCGCAGGGGCGTCGGGGCGGTCATCGGGCGGCTCCTGTTCCGGCGGCGGGGACGGCGGGGGCGCCGAAGACCGAGCTGACGGCGGCCGCGCGCGCGGCCCCGATGCGACGAGCGGCGCGGTCCACCTCGCCGGCGCGCATGCGGCGGCGGGCCTCACGGCGTTCCTCGCCGTCGAGGCGGTCGACGTAGAGGATCCCGTCGAGGTGGTCGGTCTCGTGCTGGAGGCAGCGGGCGAGCAGGCCGGTCCCCCGGTGCTCCACCGGGTTCCCGTCGACGTCGGTGCCGCGGACGACGGCTTCGGCGGCGCGCGTCGGGTGGTAGCGCAGCCCGGGCACGGACAGACACCCCTCGCCCGGCTCCCGCAGCGCCTGCCCGGCGGTCTCGAGCACGGGATTGACCACATGCCCGGCGACGCCGGCGACGTCGAACACGAAGACGCGCAGACCCACGCCCACCTGGGGTGCGGCCAGGCCCACGCCCCCGACGGCGTGCATCGTCGCGATCATGTCCGCCACGAGGGCGCGCACGTCCGCGCCCGCGGGCACGGGCGACGCGGCGGTGCGCAGGACGGGGTCGGGGACGGTGCGGACGGGCAGGACGGTCACGCCGTCACCCTATCGCCGCCCTCGGCGGCGGACGCCGGGCGCGACGACGACCCGTCGGGCGCCACGTCCGGGGCGGCATGGGAGCCGCCGCCGAACGCCGCGGCACGCACGGCCTGCAGACCGGTGGCCGCCGACGCCGGGACCGACGGCGGAGGCGGGCCGATGACGCGGAGCGCGGGGCCGGCGTCGTCCACGGCCTGCGCGTGCTTCCAGACCTGGCGCAGGGCCCAGAACTTGTGCCAGTGGCGGGGCAGCACGCCCGGGTTGGCCTGGTGCACGGCGACCTCAGTCTCCCCCAGGGCGACGCCGAGCAGCATCTCGGCCTGGCCGTGCCGCCACTCCTCCCAGGTGCCAGCCTCGGGATCCACGAGGGACTCCTCCGCCTTCAGGCCGGCGGTCAGCTGCATGACCACCTTGGGGTCGAGCGCCTTGACCCGTCCGTCCCGCCCCGTGCCCTTCGTCTTGTAGTCGATCAGGCACAGCCGGCCGCCGATCCGGGCGACGAGGTCCAGCGTGCCCGCGTAGCCCACCGTGTGGTTCCAGACGGTGATCTCGGCCGCGATCGGCCGGACGTCGTAGAGGTCCCACCACTCGTCGAAGCGGTCCGCGTAGGCGCCCTCGCCGTGCTCGATCAGCCGGGCCCGGGCCTCCGCCATGGTGTGGGGGCGGCCGAGGGCGCGCTGGGCCACCTGCTCGGCGTAGTCGTGCACGCGGTCCCCGCGCTCGGCCGCGGCGTCCCGGTAGCGGGCGGCGGCGTCGGCGGACTGCCGGGCCACCTGCTTCAGGCGCGCCGCGGAGCCCACGGATTCCGCCAGGCGCGGATCCTGGGTCACGGACTGGGCCGCCATCCACCCGACCCAGCCGTCCAGGTCCGTCTTCTCCATGCCGATCACGGTGGTGATGGACGGGACCTCGGGCAGGCCCGAGAGGGAGCGCGCGTACATGCGTCCGTGGGGGGTCTGATGCGCGAGGCGTGGCTGGGTCATGGTCAGCCATTCTGGCAGGGTCCCCGGACCCCCGACGGGGTGGCCCGACACGCCTCCGGACGCCGATTTTGCATCCGGGCGGAGATGGCCTAGAGTTCTTTCTCGTTGGAAAACGCAGGTGAGCGGCTCAGAGGAGCGGATCCCGGCGGCACCGACACGCGGATGTAGCTCAGTTGGCTAGAGCGCCACCTTGCCAAGGTGGAGGTCGCGAGTTCGAATCTCGTCATCCGCTCGCTCAACCTTCACCCCTGGTCGGGTGGCCGAGAGGCGAGGCAGCGGCCTGCAAAGCCGTATACGCGGGTTCGAATCCCGTCCCGACCTCGCAGGCTTCTCCGACCGGGAGTGGCGGCATGTTCACCACCTCTTCGGAGGTGGACGAGCGCGATTGGCGCAGCGGTAGCGCGCTTCCCTGACACGGAAGAGGTCACTGGTTCGAACCCAGTATCGCGCACGGAGACGATCCGTGAGGATCGACTCAGGCGGATGTAGCTCAGTTGGCTAGAGCGCCACCTTGCCAAGGTGGAGGTCGCGAGTTCGAATCTCGTCATCCGCTCCCACGCGAAGGGCCCCTCCTGGCGGAGGGGCCCTTCGTCGTTCCGGGGCGTGCGGTCGGCCTCGTGCTCGGAGCACGGACGCCGACCATCGGACGGGATCAGAGCCGCGGGCCGTCCACCCGCCAGTAGCCGCTGAACATGATCGCGCGCTTCGGTGCGATGCCGCGGCGGACGATCACCCGCCGCGCCGCCGTCGCGAGCGACTGCTCGCCGCACGCCCACACGTGGTCGCGGGGCGCGGCGGGGAGGTCCTCGAGGTGCGGCGTGAGCAGGGCGCCCGGCACGGCGTCTCCGCGGTGCAGGACCGTGAGCGTGGCGCCCTCCGGGACCTCGAGGGCGGGGACGTGGTCACGGCCGGGCACCTCCAGGACGACGTCCATCCGGCCCCCGCGCGGCGTGCGACGCTGCGCGGCGAGGGCGGCGGCGATGCTCGGGACTGCGGTCTCGTCCCCCACCACGAGGTGCGACTCCCCCGCCGCCGGCAGACGATAGGCGCCCGTCCCGGTGCGGAAGCCGGCGACGTCGCCCGGACGTGCGGTGCGCGCCCACGTGCCGGCGGGGCCCGCATGGTCGTGCACGACGACGTCGACGTCGATCTCACCGACGGAGGGCCGGTGCTCGGCGACCGTGTACCACCGCAGATCCGGCCGCACGTCCTCGGGGATCCGCCCGACCGCTCGCCGCGCATTGAGCGCCGCGGGATCGGGCATCACGAGCGCCCGCCCCGGGGGCGGGGTGAGCAGCCCGAAGTACTCGTCGCAGCCCTGCGGGGTGAACGTGCGGAACTCCTCCGCGGCGAACGTGAGACGACGCAGCCGGGGGGCGAGCAGCCACGTGGCGCGGACCGTCATGGTCCACTGCGGATACTCGTCGCGGTCAACGGGCATCGCCTGGCCGAGGGCCGCGAGCCCGCGGTAGGCCTTCATCTGCAGGGCCTCGACACGCGAGGGACGGGCGGCAGGCGGGGGGAGGACGGAGGAGCTCGTCATCCGGTCAGCATAGGTGAGCCTCACCTTTGCTGGAGTCCTCCCTTTGAATACTTCACGTCATTGTTGCGTATTTGCTTTCTTAGGTAAGGCTTCCCTACTGTGCGGGACGTCCGTGGCGGACGCCGCCCGGAGCCGACGACCCCCTCACGGAAGGCCCTCCCATGCTCCCTCGCCTGTTCGGACTCGGCGATCCCGCCGCCTACCTCGACGCCACCGGCAGGGCGGCCCGGGTGGCCGTCGACACCGCCTACGACCGCGCGGGGGTCCACCCGGACACCCCGTCGACGCACCTGGCCGACGCCGTCGGCGCCGTCGACTTCTCGCAGCCGACGGGCAGCCTCGACGACGCCCTCGCCGAGGTCGCGGAGCTCTACGCCCACCAGACCACCGCCTACCACCACCCGCGCTATGCCGCTCACCTCAACTGCCCGGTCCTGCTCTCCAGCACCGCAGCGGACACCGTGCTCGGGGCGCTCAACACGGCGGTCGAGTCCTGGGACCAGGCCCGCTCCGCGGCGCTCATGGAGCAGCGGCTCCTGGCCGAGGTCGGACGCTGGTGCGGGTTCGCCGCGGGCGACGGCGTCTTCACCTCCGGAGGGTCGGCCTCCAACCTGCAGGCCATGACGCTGGCCCGCGGCCGCGCCGTGCAGCGCCTCACCGGCCACGCCGGGCTCGCCGACCTGCCCGCCGAGGTGCTCGGCTCGCTGCGCGTCTTCGTCAGCGCCGCCACGCACTACAGCATCGCCAAGGCAGCCGGCCTGCTCGGGCTGGGTCGCCACGCCGTGGTCGTCGTCCCCACCGACGCCGCCGGGCGTCTGGACCCCGGGGCCCTGGCCGAGGCGGTCGAACGTGAGGTGGCCGCCGGTGCCGTGCCGATGGCCGTCGTCGCGACGCTGGGGACCACCGACCGCGGCGCCATCGACCCGCTGCCGGCCATCGCCGACGTCGCCGAACGCCACGGGATGTGGGTCCATGCGGACGCGGCCGTGGGCGGGATCCTCGCCGCGAGCGCGGCGACGCGCCACGAGCTGCCGGGGCTGCACCGTGCGGACTCGGTGACGATGGACTTCCACAAGACGTTCTACGTGGGGCTGGCCTGCAGCGCGCTGGTGGTGCGGGACGCCGAGAGCCTGCGCCATGTGACGGTGCATGCGGACTACCTGAACCCGGAGGACAGCGTCCATCCGAACCTGGCGGATCGGTCCTTGCAGACGAGCCGCCGGTTCGACTCGCTCAAGCTGTGGCTGACGCTGCGTGAGCATGGGGCCGAGGCGGTGGTGTCCCTGTTCGCGGGGGCGCGCGAACGCACGCGGCAGGCGTGCGGGATCCTGCGGGCCCGGCCGACGTTCGCGGTGCTGGAGGATCCGACGCTGGTGACAGTGCTGTTCCGGGTGCGGGCCGAGGGACTGTCGGAGGAGGAGTGCACGGCGGTGCAGGCGGCGACGCACCGGGAGCTCGTGGCCGGCGGGCGCGCGCTGATCGCGACGACGGTGGTGGACGGGGTGCCCCATCTGAAGTTCACGATCCTGAACCCCGCGGTCACCTCGGGCGAGCTGGAGGCGCTGGTCGACGTCGTGGAGGAGGCGGCGCTGCGGCACGCCGACGCGGTGCGGGCCGGCCGTCACCGGAGGCGCGGGGCGGGGCGGAACCGTCCGCATGCCCCGTCGGCCTCCGTGTCCTGCACGCTTCCCTCGTCGGCGGGACCCCGTCCGTCCGCGGCGCGCGTGGTTGAGCACGGAGAGCAGGTGTGCGCATGAGCCCGGCGTCCACGTCCCCCCGCCGCGTGCTCGCGATCGGGCTGGGCCCGTTCGACCTGAGCCTGGCCGCGCTGGCCCACCCGCTGCCCGACGTCGAGGTGGAGGTGGTGGAGAGCCGCGACGCGTTCGTGTGGCACCCGGGCATGATGCTGCCGGGCGCGCAGATCCAGGTGCCGTTCCTCGCTGACCTGGTGACGTTCGCGGACCCGACCTCCCCGTACTCGTTCCTGGCGTATCTCAAGGCGATGGGCCGGCTTCACCGCTTCTACATCCGGGGTTCCTGGTACCCGCTGCGGCGGGAGTTCTCGGACTACTGCGCGTGGGTGGCAGCCCAGCTGCCCGGCATCGCCTACGGGACCACGGTGACGGCGGTGCGGTGGGACGAGCAGGCGGACGAGTTCGTGGTGGAGGCGGCCTCCGCGGCCGGGACCAGCACGCACCGGGCCGACCACGTGGTGGTGGGCACGGGCACGGTGCCATCCCTGCCCGCGCCGCTCGCGCGCGTCGCGGAGGAGGCGGTCCGGGTCGGCGCGTCCCCCGTGGTGCACACGGGCGAGTACATGGGCCGTCGCGAGGACATCGTTGAGGCCGGGTCGGTCCTGGTGGTGGGCAGCGGTCAGTCGGCGGCGGAGTGCGCCCTGGACCTGCTGAACGCGGGCCACCCGGACCTCACGTGGGTCACGCGCTCACCCCGGTTCTTCGGCATGGAGGTCGGCCAGCTGACGCTCGAGCTGACCTCGCTGGACTATGAGCGGCACTTCGCCACTCTGCCCCGGGCGCGGCGGGATGAGATCAACGCGTCCCACCGGTCCCTGTACAAGGGGATCAGCGAGCACACGATCGAGGACGTCTACCACGCGCTGTACGAACGCCAGGTGGGTCCGCTGGACCCGGCCCGGCTGTGGCCGGGCACGTCGGTGGCGGACGCCCGCCTGGTCGCGGGCCAGGGCGCGCCCCGGGTGGAGGTCACCCTGCGCGATGAGGAGACCGGGGTGACCGCGCGGCACGTGGTGGACCGCGTCGTCGCGGGCACGGGCTACCGCCACCCGGACCATCCGTTCCTGGAGCCGGTGCGGCACCTGCTGCGCGTGGAGGACGGTCGGACGACGGCGAACGCGGACCACGCGATCGACGTGAGCGGCCGCCGGATCTTCGTGCACAACACCGCCGAACAGCCCCTGGGGCTCACCGGCCCGGACCTGGGCATGGCGGCGGAGCACAGCGGCCGCATCCTCAGCACGATCGCCGGCCGCGAGGTCTACGCGCAGGCCGAGTCGATCGCGTTCCAGGACTTCGGTGCCGTCGCGGCGGGCGTCCGGTGAGCGCCGTGACGCCGCCGCAGACCACCGTGGACGGTGCGGCCGCGAGCGCGGCCCGTCGTGTGGAGCTCCGTCCCGTGGGCGCGCAGGACCATCCGCTGCTGCACCGGTGGGTGACGTCCCCGCACGCCGTGTACTGGGAGATGACGGAGGCGGGCCTGGCCGACGTCGTGGCCGAGTACGAGGCGATCGCCGCGCACCCGCACCACCACGCGCACGTGGGGCTCGTGGACGGGACCGCGACCTTCCTGGTGGAGGTCTACGACCCGGCCCACTCGGAGCTGGCCGGACGGTATGCGGGCGCGCCCGGCGACATCGGCCTGCACGTGCTCGTCGCCCCGACGGACACCCCGGTGCCCGGGACCACGGACCTGGTGATGGCCGCGGTGGTGCGCTGGTGCCTGGCCCAGCCGGGGGCGCGGCGCGTCGTCGTCGAGCCGGACGAGCGCAACGCCGCCATCCGGGCGAAGAACCTGGCCGCCGGGTTCACGGAGCTCGGTCCCGTGGCGCTGGGATCCAAGACGGCGATGCTCTCGATCGCCACGCCCGAGTCCTTCACTGCCAGCCGGATCGGCGTCCTCGCCGCCGGGCTGGACCTCACCCTCC
>NZ_JASDCZ010000082.1:0-10303 GCF_030407635.1 Micrococcus sp. APC 4021 | reverse complement strand
CATCTCCTTCGGCATGGCCTTGGTGGCCGGCCTGGGCACCCGCTTCCTGCCGGCCACCAAGGCCATGCCGAAGGAGATGCTGCCGGTGGTGGACCGGCCGGCCATCGAGTACGTGGTGACGGAGGCCCGGCGTGCGGGCCTCGCCGACGTGCTGATGATCACGGGCCGGAACAAGCGGGCCCTCGAGGACCACTTCGACCGCCATCCCGCGCTGGAGGCCGCGTTGGAGCACAAGGGCGACACCACGCGGCTCGCGCAGATCCACGAGTCGGACCTGGTGGGGGACATCCACTACGTCCGTCAGGGCGAGGCCCTCGGGCTCGGCCACGCAGTGAACTGCGCACGCCGCCACGTCGGCGAGGAGCCGTTCGCGGTCCTGCTGGGCGATGACATCATCGGCGACGGCGAGGCGCTGCTCGAGCGCATGATCGACGTGCAGCAGCGCCTCGGCGGCTCCGTGATCGCCCTCATGGAGGTCCCGGAGGAGGCCGTCTCGGCCTACGGCGTGGCCGCGGTGCAGGCCGTGCCGGGGGAGGGCGACGACGTCGTCCGCGTCACCGACCTCGTGGAGAAGCCGGCCCGCGAGGACGCCCCCTCCACCCTCGCGATCATCGGCCGCTACGTGCTGGCCCCGCAGGTGTTCGACGTGCTGGACGAGACCCCGCCCGGCCGCGGCGGGGAGATCCAGCTCACCGATGCGCTGCAGAGGCTGGCCACGGAGGACGGCGAGGGCCGCGGCGTGCACGCCGTCGTCTTCGACGGCCGCCGCTACGACACGGGGGACAAGCTCGGCTACCTGCAGGCGGTCATCGAGTTCGGGACGCGGCACGAGGACCTCGGGGCCGACCTGCGCGCCTGGCTCCAGGAGTTCACCGCCGGGCTCTGAGCCGGGCCGGCGACGCGCGGACCGCGGCCGGCTTTGGCCGAGGCGGACCCACCCGGTAGGATGGGCTGTCGGTCCGTCGTGGCTGGACCCGTGTCCAGGCCGCATCGCACCCCCGCAGAGGGCGTGCGGACGGGCCGTGTACCCCCGCCGTCCCACCCGCCGAGAGGAGCGACCATGGACAGCATCCAGCACCACGGCGCCGACTCGCCGTGGGTGATCCCCGTGCGCGATCTGACGCGCGGGGCCGGAGTCCAGCGCGAGCTGACGGCCGAGTGGCCCGCCCCCGCGGGCGTCTCCACGCCGCTGCTGGGGATCCCCGAGGGGGACCCCGTCGAACTGGACCTGCGTCTGGAGTCGGTGCACGAGGGAGTCCTCGTCACCGGCACCGCGGACGCGACCCTGAAGGGCGAGTGCGGCCGTTGCCTGCGCCCGCTGCACGAGGGGATCACCGTGGACCTGCAGGAGCTGTACCTCACCGGCACGTCCGAGGACGACGCCGGCGAGCAGCCGCTCGTGGTGCGCGAGACCGTGGACCTGGAACCCGTGTTCCGGGACGCCGTGGTCATCGCCCTCCCGTTCCAGCCGCTGTGCCGGCCGGACTGCGAGGGCCTGTGCGCCGACTGCGGCATCCGCCTCGAGGACGCGCCCGAGGGGCACGCCCACGAGCGCGTGGACCCGCGCTGGGCCGCCCTGGCCCACCTCGCGGGCACCTCAGAGACCTCCATCACCGAGACAGAAGAGAGATAGTCGTGGCAGTCCCGAAGCGGAAGATGTCCCGTGCCAACACCCGTGCCCGCCGGTCGCAGTGGAAGGCCACCGCGCCCGCCCTGGTGAAGTCCGTCGAGAACGGTCGCGTCTCGTACCGCCTGCCCCACCAGGCCGAGCTGAAGACCGACGCCGCCGGCACCCCCCTGTTCTTCGAGTACAAGGGCCGCAAGGTCGCCGACGCCTGAGATGGCGTCCCCGTCGGCTCGCCGCGGGCCTGAGCCCGCGCCCGAGCCAGAAGAGCTGTTCGAGCGTCTCGGCGTGCACATCACCGCCGGGACGCTCGAACGCGCTCTGACGCACCGCTCGTTCGCCTACGAGCAGGGCGGGCTGCCCACCAACGAGCGCCTCGAGTTCCTCGGGGACTCGGTGCTGGGCTACGTGGTCACCGACCACATCTTCACGGTGTACCCGGACCTGGCCGAGGGCGACCTCGCGCGCCGCCGGGCCGCCGTCGTGTCCACGCGTGCCCTGGCGAAGGTGGCGCGCCGGATCGGCATCGGCCCGTTCGTGCGCCTGGGCACGGGGGAGCGCCGCACCGGCGGGGCGGACAAGGACTCGATCCTCGCCGACACCCTCGAGGCGCTCATCGGCGCCGTCTACGTGGACCACGGGTCCGTGGCCGCGGCCGCACTCGTGCACCGCCACGTGGTGCCGCTGCTGGACGAGCCGGACCTGCTGCGCGAGAGCACCGACTGGAAGACGGTCGTGGCCGAGGCCGCCAGCCGCCACGGTCTCGGCGCCGTCCGCTACGCGATCGAGGGGCAGGGCCCCGCGCACGACCCCCGCTACCGGGCCACCCTCGTCGTCGGCGAGCGCGAGTACGGCTCCGCCGTCGCCAGCTCCAAGAAGCAGGCCGAGCGGGACGCCGCGGCCGCCTCATGGCCCGCCCTCGAGGCGGGCCTGCCGGTCGCGGGGCGCTGAGCCCGTGCCGGAGCTGCCCGAGGCCGAGGTCGTCCGGCGCGGCCTGGCCCGGTGGGCCACGGACGCCGTCGCCGCGGAGCTCGAGGTCCTCGACCCCCGCTCGCTGCGTCGCAGCCCCGGCGGTGCGGACGCCCTCCGGGAGCGGCTGCGCGGCGCCCGGCTGGCCGAGCCGGCTCGCCGCGGCAAGTTCCTCTGGCTGCCCCTGGCCGAGGGCGACGACGCCGTCGTCGTGCACCTGGGGATGAGCGGGCAGATCCTCGTGGACGAGCCGGGGGCCGCCGACCAGCGTCACCTGCGCCTGCGCCTGCCCGTCACCGCGGCGGACGGCTCCGCCCGCGAGCTGCGGTTCGTGGACCAGCGGATCTTCGGCGGCTGGTGGCTCGACGCGCTGCGGCCCGACGACGCCGCCGGCGGTGAGCGGATCCCCACCACGGCCGCCCACATCGCCCTGGACCCGCTGCACCCGTTGTTCGACCCCGCGGCCGTGCACGCGCGCCTGGCACGGCGCCGCTCCACCCTCAAGCGCGCGCTGCTGGACCAGTCGCTGGTCTCCGGGATCGGCAACATCTACGCGGACGAGGCCCTCTGGGGCGCCCGCCTGCACCCCGAGCGCCCGACCGAGCGCATGCGCCGGGCGGACACGCTGCGCCTCATGGCGGCCGTCCAGGACGTGATGCGCCGGGCCCTGGAGGTGGGGGGCACGAGCTTCGACGCGCTCTACGTCAACGTGGACGGGCGATCGGGCTACTTCGCCCGCTCCCTGGCGGCCTACGGGCGCACCGGGCAGCCGTGTCGCCGCTGCGCCGCCGAGGGGGTCGACTCCCGCATCGTCCGCGTGCCGTTCATGAACCGTGCGAGCCACCTGTGCCCGCGCTGCCAGCCCACGCCGCGCCGTCGCCGGGCCGCGGCGGCCGACGCCTGACGGGGCGTCCGTAGACTGGGCTGACCCCCGACCTCGAGCAGGAGACCCGAGTGAGCCATCCCCCGGCCGCGTCCTGGACGCCCGAGCCCCTGCCGCGCCCCGAGCCCCCGCGCGACGACGCGCCGCCGGTCGCGCGGCGCCGCCGGCGCTGGCCGTGGGTCGTCGGCCTGCTCGCCGTCCTGCTCGCGGCGCTGCTCGGCCTGGGCGCCTGGTACACGAGCTCGCTCGGGCGCACCTTCGACGACCACCGGCAGACGGTGGACGTGGGGGCGCTCGAGCAGGCGGCCGGGGACGGCCCGCTGAACGTGCTCGTCCTGGGCTCCGACTCCCGCGAGGGCGAGGGCGAGCAGGACATGGGCCAGCGTTCGGACACCATGATGCTCGTGCACATCCCCGCGGACCGACGCCAGGTCTACGTCATGTCCGTGCTGCGGGATTCGTGGGTCACCGTGCCCGGCCACGGTGAGGCGAAGATCAACTCGGCCTTCGACACGGGCGGCTACACCCTCGCCGTGGACACGGTGGAGCTGCTGCTGGGAGTGCCGATCCACCACGTCCTCGAGGTCGACTTCCAGGGCTTCCGGGGCGTGACGAACGCGCTGGGCGGCGTCGAGGTCTGCAACCCGCAGGCCTTCTCCTCCGGTCAGGCCAACCCCTCGTACTACCCGCGCGGACACATCCTGCTGCAGGACACCGCCGCCCTGCGCTACGTGCGCGAACGGCACGCCTTCGACGACGGCGACGTCACCCGCGTGAAGAACCAGCAGCGTTACCTGGCCGGGGCGATGGACCGCTTCCTCAGCCCGCAGATCCTGGGCAATCCCGCCCGCACCACCGAGGTCGTCGCCACGTTCTCCGACCACCTCGGTGTGGACGAGGGGCTCACGTCCGGCGTGATCGCCTCGCTCGCGTGGCAGCTGCGCGACGTCCGCGGCGAGGACGTCGAGATGTTCACGGTGCCTCGCAAGGGCTTCGCGGAGGGCCCGAACGGCGACGCCATCGTCGAGCTCGACGAGGACAAGCTGGCGGACCTGCGCTCCGCCCTCGCCGACGACGACGTCCAGCGCTATGTCGACGAGCACGAGCCCCAGAAGGAGAAGAAGGCCCAGGCCGCCGGCGGGCCCGCCCCCGTGCTGACCCTGCTGACCGGCACCACGCCCGCACCCGCCCTCGGGGAGGACCCCTGTGACGACTGAGCCGCGCCGCCCCCGCCTCCTGCTGGTCTCCCACTCCTACCGGCCCGAGCGCACCCCGCCCGCGCGTCGCTGGGGCGCGGTCGTGGCGGCGCTGCGGTCGGCGGGCTGGGACGTCGACGTCGTCGCGCCCGGGGGGGTGCGCCCCTTCGCCGGGCCCGACGGCGAACGTGTCCTGCCCACGCCTCGCCTGCCCCTGGGGGAGGCCGGCCGCAACGGTCGTTTCGCCGAGGCGGTGGTGCACGCGCTGCTCGCCATCCCGCGCGGGATGGCCACCCGACGCCCGGACGTGGTGGTGGCCACCGTGCCCGCCCTGCCCGTGGTGGTGCCCGGCGTCGTGCTCTCCCGTCTCTGGCGCCGTCCCCTCGTGCTGGAGATGCGCGACGCCTGGCCGGATCTCGCCCACGAGGCCGGGGTCCACCAGGGCCTGCTGGGCGCCGCGATGGAACGCGTCGTGACCGGCGGCCAGCGCGCGGCCCGACTCGTGGTGACCGTCACGGACGGCTTCGCGGAGACGCTGCGCGGGCGCGGGGTGCGGGTGGTCCGCACCCTGGGCAACGGTGTGGACCTGGCTCGCCTGGCGGTGGCGCCGCGGCGCGAGCGGGCCGCCGGTGAACTCCACGTGCTGTACCTGGGCAACATGGGCGAGAGCCAGGGGCTCGAGCGGCTCATCGACGCCGCGGCGACGCTGCGGCGCACGCGGCCGGGGGTGCGCGTCCGGCTGGTCGGGGAGGGGACCCGGCGTCCGGCGCTGGAGGCCCGCAACGCCGAGCTCGGCTCGCCGGCCGAGATCCTCGGACCCGTCCACGGCGCCGCCGTCGCCGAGCAGTACGCGTGGGCGGACACGTTGGTGGTGGCCCTGCGTCCCGACTGGCCGAGCTTCCGGCACACCGTGCCCTCCAAGACCTACGAGGTGCTCGCCGTCGGCCGGCACGTCACGGGCCTGGTGACGGGGGAGGCCGCCCGCACGCTCGAGGCGGCCGGCGGCGCCGAGGTCATCGGCCCGGACGTGGACGACCTGGTGCGGCACCTGACGGCGCTCGCGGACGACCCGCATCGCACCGACGTCGACGCGGGCGGACGCGACTGGGTGCGCCGCCACGCCGACCTGCCGGCCGTGGCCCGGCGCTACGAGCGACTGCTGCGCCGCGTCGCCGGTCGCTGAGCCCGACGTCGGCCCCTTGCTAGGGTTGACGCCGCCGCACCCGGCCGGGTGCACTCCACCGGGACACCGAGGAACAGTTCTGATGCCAACTGGGAAGTCCATCCGTCGGGTCGCGCGCGCGGGCGCTCGCCTGCTGCCGCCCGAACAGCGCCGTCGGGTGCGCCGCACCGGCGGCGCGCTGCTGCGCAGGCTGCCGCCGCAGGTGGCCGAGGAGGTCCGCGGCGTGTTCGGCATCCGCTGGGGCGACCGTTCGGCGCACGCCCGGCCGGCCGACGCCCTGGGCCTGGCGGGCGGGCCGGCCCGCACCCGCCCCGGCAGCGCCTCCCTCACCGGCCGCGGTGCGGCCGCCGTCGGCGCCGATCCGGAGGCCGCGGCCCGTCTCGAGCGGGCCCTGGGCCTGGCCGACACGTCCCGCACCGAGGGGGGCGGGCGGGCCGTCGGCGTCGTCGCCGCCCCGGACGTGCGCGCGGCCCTCGCGGCCGCCGGGCACCGCGTCGTGCCGCTCGTGCCGGGCACCGCGGGCGCGGTGGCCGAACGCGTGGAGGCCGTCGTCGTGGACGTGGATGGCGTGGACGGGCCGTGGGCCGGGGCCCTCGACGCCGCCGGCGCGGCCCTCTACCTCGAGCTGCGGGGTGCCGTGAGCGCGGCCGCCGCGCGCGGGGTCACCGTCTGGGTGCTCTCCCGGGGCCGTCACCGGCACCGGCTCGGGGCCCTCGCCCTGCTGCACGCCGAGGACGTCATCGTCGTCGAGGCCGGCGCGGGCCGGACGCCGTTGCACTTCACCGAGGACCCGGGCGACGCGCCCCAGGGGATCGCCGACGTCCTCGCCGCCTGCCCGGAGGAGAGCGCATGAACACGCACCACCCCGACCGCCTGACCGACGCCGCCGGCGTGCGCGTCCTGCTCTACGGCGACGTCGACCTGAACGTCATCGACGGCTCCGCCACGTGGCTGCCCTCCCTGGCCGAGACCCTCGCCCGCACGGGTGCGAGCGTGGACGTCCAGCTCAAGGCCGTCGAACGCCGGGACCTGCTCACCGCTCCGCTGCGCGCCCTGACGGGGGTGCGCGTGCTCACCGCCGAGCCGGCGGCCGGGCAGGGGGGGATGACCCCCTCCCGCGCCGCGGACGTGCTGGC
This sequence comes from Micrococcus sp. APC 4021, assembly GCF_030407635.1. Classification (NCBI taxonomy): domain Bacteria; kingdom Bacillati; phylum Actinomycetota; class Actinomycetes; order Micrococcales; family Micrococcaceae; genus Micrococcus; species Micrococcus sp. APC 4021. The sequence continues at coordinate 3,312 of NZ_JASDCZ010000082.1, read as the reverse complement.
CCGCCGGGACGAGGAGTCCCGGTACGACGTGGTGCTCGTGCGCGGCATCCACGCCTGCCTCGAGCTCGCCGACCGCGGCGCCTTCCCGGGGCGGCTGTGGTCCTACGTGACCGAGTACGGCTACGTGGAGGACGGCTTCCCGGCCGGGCGCGTCGAGGAGCTCGGCCGCATCGCCGCGGCGAGCCGTCTGATGCTGGCCCAGACGCCCCAGGCTCGCGCCGTGCTCGAGGCGATGGTCCCGGCCGCCGCCGGGCGCACCGAGCTGCTCTCGCCGATGGTGCCGGACGGGCTCGTTCCGGCCGAACGCGCCGAGGCGCCCGCCGACGGCCCGGTGCGTCTCGTGTACACGGGCAAGTTCGCCCACGACTGGCGCACCGACCTCATGCCGGACGTGCTGACCGCCCTCCACGAGGCCGGCGTCCCGGCCACGCTCACGATGGTGGGGGACAAGGTCCACCCCGAGCGGGACCGGCCCGGCTGGGCCGCGGCGATGCGCTCCCGCCTCGAGGCCGAGCGGCCCGACTTCGAGTGGACCGGAGCGCTCTCCCGCGAGGAGTCCATGGCCCGCACCGCGGCCGCGGACGTCTCTCTGGGCTGGCGCGCCCCCGCCCTGGACCTCTCGCTCGAGATCTCCACGAAGGTGCTCGAGAGCTGCGCGGTCGGAGTGCCGCCGCTCCTGAACCGGACCGTGGCGCACGAGGAGCTGCTGGGGGCCGACTACCCCCTGTTCGTGGACGGGGTGAGGGACTCAGCCCGGGACGTGGCCGCCCGCATCGCGGCCGCCCGCCACGACCTGCCGGCCCTCTCGCGACGCGTCGTCGAGGCCGCCGCCCCCTACCGCATGGCCGCGCGCGCACGCGCCCTGACAGGCGTTATGGACCGGCTCGGTCTGCTCGACCGACGGCCCGCCCGCGGCGGGTCACGCACCCGCGTGGTCCTGGCCGGCCACGACCTGAAGTTCGCGGGCGAGCTCGTCGACCTGCTGCGGGACGACCCGGGCGTCGAGCTGCGCATCGACCACTGGCAGGGTCTGCACCGCCACGACGAGGCCGCCTCACGCCGCCTCGTCGAGTGGGCCGACGTCGTGGTGTGCGAGTGGGCGGGCCCCAACGCGGTCTGGTACGCCCGCCACAAGCGGCCCGGCCAGCGGCTCGTGGTCCGCCTGCACATGTTCGAGCTGCGCGGCGGCTGGCTCTCCGCGCTCGAGACCGAGGCCGTGGACCGCCTCGTGACCGTCTCCGATCTCTACCGGGACCTGGTGCGCGAGCATCTTCCCATCGAGCCCACGCGGGTCACGGTGATCCCCAACGCCGTGTCCGTGGCGGACCTGGACCGTCCCGGCCTGCCCGGTCGCCGGTTCCGGCTCGGCCTCGTCGGCGTGGTGCCGTTGCGCAAGCGCCTGGACCGGGCCGTGGACCTGTTGGAGATCCTGCGCGCCCATGACGAACGGTTCACCCTGCACGTGCGCGGCCGCATGCCGTGGGAGTACCCGCACGAGTGGCGCAAGCCCCTCCAGCGCGAGGGCTACCTCGACCTGTTCGCCCGCCTCGGCGCCGGTCCGCTGCGCGAGGCCGTCGCCTTCGAGCCCTTCGGGGCGGACATGGGCTCGTGGCTGACGAAGATCGGCTGGGTGCTCTCGCCGTCAACCACCGAGAGCTTCCACCTCGCGCCCGCCGAGGGCATGGTCTCGGGCGCGGTCCCGCTCGTCTGGGACCGGCCCGGCGCGAGGGGCGTGTTCGGCGACGAGTTCGTGCTCGACGACACCGACGCCGCGGCGCGGCGGGTGCTCGAGGCGGTCGCCGACGACGCGCGGTGGGACGAGCTCTCGACCCTGGCCCGGGAACGGGTGCGCGCGTACGACGAGCGCGTCGTGGCCGGTCTGTGGCGCGAGGCGCTGGGGCTGGACTGAAGCAGGCCGGGCGACGGCGGTAGGGTGGGACGCGTCCGCCCCCGCCCGCCGGTGCCTGGGGCCGCCGCCGTGAACCATTCCCCATTGAGGAGACCCCGTGAAGAAGATCGAGACCGTCGCCGTCATCGGCCTGGGCTACATAGGCCTGCCCACCGCCGCCATCCTCGCCGAGAACGGCGTGAAGGTGCTCGGCGTGGACGTCTCGGACCGCACGGTGGACGCCGTGAACGCGGGCACGGTGCCCTTCGTGGAGCCGGACCTGGCCGGGTTCGTCGCACGCGGTGTCGAGAAGGGCCTGCTCAGCGCCTCGACGACGACGCCGGCCGCGGACGCCTACATCGTCGCCGTGCCGACCCCGTTCAAGGACGGACACTCCCCGGACCTGGGCTACATCGAGGCCGCCGCCCGCGGCCTGGCCCCGCAGCTGACCGGCGACGAGCTCGTCATCCTCGAGTCCACCTCGCCCCCCGGCGCCACCGAGCACATGGCCGAGGTGATCTTCGCCGAGCGTCCGGAGCTGCGCGAGGCCGAACTGGACTTCGCCCACTGCCCCGAGCGGGTGCTCCCGGGCCGCGTGATGGTCGAGCTCGTAACCAACGACCGGATCGTCGGCGGCTCCACCCGGCGCGCGGCCGAGCGGGCCCGCGACCTCTACCGCACGTTCTGCGAGGGCGAGATCCTGCTGACGGACACCCGCACCGCGGAGATGGCCAAGCTCGTGGAGAACTCCTTCCGCGACGTCAACATCGCCTTCGCCAACGAGCTGTCCGTGATCTGTGCCGAGCAGGGCATCGACGTCTGGGAGCTCATCGAGCTCGCCAACCACCACCCCCGCGTGAACATCCTGCAGCCGGGCCCCGGCGTGGGCGGCCACTGCATCGCCGTGGACCCGTGGTTCATCGTGGACGCCGCCCCGCAGACCGCCCGGCTGATCCGCGCGGCCCGGGAGATCAACGACGGCAAGCCCCAGTGGGTCATCGACCAGGTCAAGGCCGCTGCCTTCGATGTCCAGCAGGCCACCGGCCGCGCGCCCGTCGTCGCTGCCCTCGGCCTGGCCTTCAAGCCGAACATCGACGACCTGCGTGAATCCCCGGCTCTGAACATCGCGGCCGAGCTGGCGGGCCAGTTCTCCGGGTCCGACGTGCTCGTGGTCGAGCCGCACGTCACGGAGCTGCCGGCCGCGCTGCAGGGCAAGGACAACGTCCGCCTGGTCGCGGCCGACGAGGCCCTGGACGCCGCCGACATCGTGGTGCTGCTGGTGGACCACTCCGCCTTCGCCGACCTCGGCGACCGCGTGGCCGACAAGCGCGTGATCGACACGCGCGGCCAGTGGCGCACCGGCCCGTCCCTCTGACCCGACGCGGCCCGCGCCCCGCCCGCCCCCGCGGGCGGGGCGGCCGGCG
>NZ_JASDCZ010000081.1:0-10328 GCF_030407635.1 Micrococcus sp. APC 4021 | reverse complement strand
CACCGCGCCCCGCGCCCTCCGCCCACGGCGGACGGCGGGGACACGGCTGGCACTCATGTTGAAGGAGTGCCAGAACCCGGAGTAGAGTGGGCACTGGCACTCGGGGGTACCGGGTGCCAATGCCCGAGGTGGACCGTCCGGCACCGCGACGACGGAGGGTCTGACGCCCGTGGCGCACCCGCAGACCACAGCATCAGCGGTCCGGCGAGCCCGCCGGAGCCGCACGTCGACGAAGAAGGAGTGTGCAGCATGTCTGTCTCCATCAAGCCCCTTGAGGATCGCATCGTTGTCCGCCCCCTGGAGGCCGAGCAGACCACCGCGTCGGGCCTCGTGATCCCGGACACCGCCAAGGAGAAGCCGCAGGAGGGCCAGGTCGTGGCCGTGGGCCCGGGCCGGGTCGCCGAGAACGGCAACCGCGTGCCGGTCGACGTCGCCGAGGGTGACGTGGTGCTGTACTCCAAGTACGGCGGCACCGAGGTCAAGGTCGGCGGCGAGGAGTACCTGGTGCTCTCCGCCCGCGACGTGCTGGCCGTCGTCACCAAGTGACCCCGCCGCGACGGGCCCGGTGAGCGGCGCGCACCGCACCGGTGCGCGCGCCCCGGGCCCCTCGCGTCCCCGCACCCCCTGACTCCCTGAACGAAAGGAGCGTCCGTCATGGCCAAGCAGCTGGCTTTCAACGACGACGCACGCCGCGCCCTCCAGGCCGGCATCGACAAGCTCGCCGACACCGTCAAGGTCACCCTCGGCCCCAAGGGTCGCAACGTGGTGCTCGACAAGGCGTGGGGCGCCCCCACCATCACCAACGACGGCGTCACGATCGCCCGTGAGGTGGAGCTGGAGGACCCGTACGAGAACATGGGCGCCCAGCTCGCCAAGGAGGTCGCCACCAAGACCAACGACATCGCGGGCGACGGCACCACCACCGCCACCGTGCTGGCCCAGGCCCTCGTGAACGAGGGTATGCGCCAGGTCGCCGCCGGCGCCGCGCCGGGCGAGGTCAAGAAGGGCATCGAGGTGGCCGTGGCCGCCGTCGAGCGGCGCCTGCAGGAGAACGCCCGCCCGGTCGAGGGCCAGGAGGTGGCCCACGTGGCCGCCATCTCGGCCCAGAACGACGAGGTCGGCGAGCTGCTGGCCCGCGCGTTCGACACGGTCGGCACCGACGGCGTCATCACCATCGAGGAGTCCTCCACGACCTCCACCGAGCTGGACGTCACCGAGGGCATGCAGTTCGACAAGGGCTTCCTGTCCCCGTACATGGTCACCGACGCCGAGCGTCAGGAGGCCGTGCTCGAGGACGCCTACGTCCTGATCAACTCGGGCAAGATCTCCAACGTGCAGGAGCTGCTGCCCCTGCTGGAGAAGGTCCTGCAGGCCAACAAGCCGCTGTTCGTGATCGCCGAGGACATCGAGGGCGAGGCCCTGTCCACCCTCGTGGTGAACAAGATCCGCGGCACCCTGAACGTCGTGGCCGTCAAGGCCCCGGGCTTCGGCGACCGCCGCAAGGCCATGATGCAGGACATCGCGATCCTCACCGGCGCCCAGGTCGTCTCCCCGGACCTCGGCATGAAGCTCGAGCAGGCCGACCTGGACGTGCTCGGCTCCGCCCGCCGCATCACCGTCACCAAGGACGAGACCACCATCGTCGACGGCGGCGGTGCGGCCGAGGACGTCGAGGCCCGGGTCGCCCAGATCAAGGCCGAGTCCGCCGCGACCGACTCCGACTGGGACCGCGAGAAGCTCCAGGAGCGCCTCGCCAAGCTCTCCGGCGGCATCGGCGTGATCCGCGTGGGCGCCGCCACCGAGGTGGAGCTCAAGGAGCGCAAGCACCGCATCGAGGACGCCGTGTCCTCGACCCGCGCCGCCCTCGAGGAGGGCATCGTGGCCGGCGGCGGCACCGCGCTCATCAACGCGCTGACCGCGCTCGACACCGACGCCGACGTCCAGGCCCTGACCGGCGACGCCGCCGTGGGCGTGGACATCGTCCGCAAGGCCCTGAAGCAGCCCCTGCGCTGGATCGCCCAGAACGCGGGCGAGGACGGCTACGTGGTGGTCTCCAAGGTCGCCGAGCTGGAGCCGAACCACGGCTTCAACGCGAAGACCGGCGTCTACGGCGACCTGATCGCCGACGGCGTGATCGACCCGGTCAAGGTGACGCGCTCCGCGCTGGCCAACGCCACCTCCATCGCGGCCCTCGTGCTGACCACCGAGACCCTCGTGGCGGACAAGCCCGCCGACGAGGACGAGGCCGGCCACCAGCACTGACCACTGCGTCGGCCCTGACGCGGCCGGCCGACGACGACGGCCCCTCGCCCGCCCGGGTGAGGGGCCGTCGTCGTCCGGGCGGGAGACGCCGGCCGTCCGGGGTCTCCTCTATGGTGTGCCCATGGACACACCCACGCCGCCCCGTCCCACCGGGTCCCACACGACCCGAACCCCGGCCCGGCCACGGCTGCGCCGCTTCGTCCGCGAGTTCTCCTATCCGCACGGCATCCACCCGGCCCTCGTGCCGGGCGTGTCCGTGGAGGACCGCCGGGTGCGCTACGGCGTGGACCGGGTGATCCTCGCCGTCGTCGGCCTGCTGGTGGTCGGCTTCGTGGTGTGGGGTGTGCTGCAGCCGGACGCCGTGCTGGCCGTCTCGAGCGCGGCCCTCGACTGGGTGATGGTCCACGCCGGCTGGCTGTTCGTCCTGCTGGCCATCGGGATGGTGGTGTTCCTGCTGGTCCTGGCGTTCTCCCGGTACGGCGAGATCCCGCTGGGCCTGGACGGGGAGAAGCCCGAGTACTCCACGGCGAGCTGGTCGGCCATGCTCTTCGCGGCCGGCATCGGCATCGGCATCATCTTCTTCGGCCCGTACGAGCCGCTGACCTACTACCTGGCCCCGCGCCCGGGGGCGTACGAGGCGGGGAGCGAGGAGGCGGTGACGGGCGCGCTGGCCCAGGCCGCGCTGCACTGGGGCGTGAACGCGTGGGCGATCTACGCGGTCGTCGGCCTGTCGGTCGGCTACGTGTCCTACCGCCGGGGCCGGGTGCCGCTGATGAGCTCGATCATCGCGCCGCTGTTCGGCGACTCCCAGCGCAGCGACTCGGTCGGCGCGCGCCTGATCGACGGGCTCGCGATCATCGCCACACTGTTCGGCACGGCGGCCTCGCTGGGCATCGGCGCCCTCCAGATCGGCCGCGGCGTGGAGATCGTCTCGGGCTGGTCGGCGCCGGGGAACACGGTGGCGCTGGGGATCATCGTGGTGCTCACGATCGGCACCATCTTCTCGGCGGTGTCCGGTGTGGCCCGCGGCATCCGGTGGCTGTCCAACATCAACATGCTGCTCGCCCTCGGCCTGGCGCTGTTCTTCTTCGTCGTCGGCCCGACGGCGTTCCTGCTGAACATCGTGCCCGGCGTCCTGATGGACTACGTCTCCTCCGCCCCGGACGCCCTCGGCGCCTCGATGGCCGAGGGGGAGGACATGCAGGAGTTCCTCTCCAGCTGGACGATCTTCTACTGGGCGTGGTGGGTCAGCTGGGCCCCGTTCGTGGGCGTGTTCATGGCGAAGATCTCGAAGGGCCGGACCATCCGCCAGTACGTCCTCGGCGCCCTGTTCATCCCGGCCGCGGTGATCGTCGGCGCGTTCACGATCATCGGCGGCACCACCATCTGGCTGCAGCGGACGCAGGGCTCCGTGGCGCCGGACGGCACGGCCGCGTCGCTGCCCGCGCCGGCGGAGATCTTCTGGGTGGTCCTGGACCAGCTGCCCGGCGGCGGGCTGGTGGCCCCGGTCGTGATCGTCATGCTGGCGGTCTTCTTCATCACGACGGCGGACTCCGCCTCGATCGTGAACTCGCAGCTCTCGCAGCGCGGCGCCCCGGCCCCGCGCCGCACGATCACGGTGTTCTGGGCACTGTGCATGGCGGGCATCGCCGTCGTGATGCTGCTGACCGGCGGCGACACCGCGCTCACCGGCCTGCAGAACCTCATCACCATCACGGCGCTGCCGTTCACCGTGGTGCTCGTCCTCATGGCGGTCGCGCTCCAGCGCGAACTGGCCAACGACCCCTTCGCGATCCGTGACCGGTACCAGCGGGCCGCCGTCGAGAAGGCGACGGTGCGGGGCCTGGTGGAGTACGGGGACGACTTCGCGTTCACGGTGGAGCGCACCCCGCCGGGCAGCTGGTACGCGGCCGGCGAGGGATTCGACTCCACCGCCGCGGAGATCACCGACTGGTACCGCCGCACGGACGAGGACGGGAACCCCGTGGACTACGACTACGTGCTGGGCGAGTACCTGGACGAGGGGGACGGGGACGGCGCGGACGGGCCCGCCGGAGCGGGCCCGTCCGGTCGCTGACTCAGGCGCGCGGCTCCGAGGTGCCGACGAGCTGGGCGCGGGAGTCGGCGGTCGCGTGGGCGCGGGCCTCGACGATCTCCTCCTCGTCCTCGCCGAAGATGTCGCCGCGCGGGGCGTCGTAGCGGTCCCGGTCGAGGATGCCCTCCTGGGAGGCCACGAGCGCGGGGATGAGGGCCTGGCCGGACACGTTGAGGGCGGTGCGGCCCATGTCCACGATCGGGTCGACAGCCAGGAGCAGGGCCATGCCCTCGAGGGGCAGCCCGGCGGTGGACAGCGTGAGCGTGAGCATCACGGTGGCGCCGGTGGTGCCGGCGGTCGCGGCCGAGCCCAGCACGGACACGAGCGCCACGAGGGCGTACTGGCTCAGGCTCATGTCGATCCCGTAGAACTGGGCGATGAACACGGCGGCCACGGCCGGGTAGATCGCGGCGCAGCCGTCCATCTTGGTGGTGGCGCCCAGCGGGACGGCGAAGGAGGCGTAGCCGGTGGGCACGCCGAAGTTGCGCTCGGCCACCCGCTGGGTGACGGGCAGCGTGCCGAGGGAGGAGCGGGAGACGAAGCCGAGCTGGAACGCCGGCCACACGCCGGTGAAGAACTGCTTGACGGAGAGCCCGTGCAGGCGCGCCAGCACCGGGTACACCACGAGCATCACGAGGGCCAGGCCCACGTAGATCGCCACCACGAACTTGGCCAGCGTGCCCATCGTGGACCAGCCGTACGAGGCCACGGCGTTGCCCAGCAGGCCGATGGTGCCGATCGGGGCCAGGCGGATGATCCACCACAGCAGCTTCTGGATGATCGCGAGCACCGAGCGGGAGAACGTGAGGAACGGGGCGGCCTTCTCGCCGACCTTGAGCGCGGCCACGCCCACGACGATCGCGATCACGAGGATCTGCAGCACGTTGAACGTGGGGGAGGAGGCGAGCGCGCCGTCCTCGCCGGCCGTGGTCTTGACGGTCAGGCCGAGGAAGTTCGCCGGCACCAGGGAGGTCAGGAAGTCGAGCCAGCCGACGTCCTTGGCCTGGTACGACGCCGGCGCGGTCTGGCCGGTGCCCACGCCCGGCTGCAGCACGACGCCGACGGCGAGGCCGATGAGCACCGCGATCAGGCTCGTGATGGCGAACCAGAGCAGGGTCTTGGCGGCCAGGCGGGCCGCGTTGGTCACCTGGGCCAGGTTGGCGATGGAGGCGACGACGGCGAAGAAGACCAGCGGGACGACCGTGGCCTTCAGCAGGCTGATGTAGATGCTGCCGACGGTGGCCAGCGTCTCGCCGAGCCAGGTCGGGTGCTCGGAGGTGTGCCCCGTCGCGCGGGCGATCAGGCCCAGGACGAGGCCGAGGACGAGGGCGGCGGCGATCTGCCAGCCGAAGTTCGACGTCCAGGCGGGAAGCCGGCGTCGGGGCGCCGGTGCGGGGGAGGACTGTGCGGTGCTCATCCGGGGAGGTTAGGCGCTCCAATACCACGACGTCGAAACGGATTGCGCCATGTGACGTCGTGGTGACGCCCGTCTCGCCCTCGCGTGGCCCGGCGCGAGGGCCCTGTGACGTGGCCCGCACCCGGGTCGCCGGTTTGACCCCCGGGCATAGAATCGCGGAAACACCCGTCCCGAAAGGCGCCTTCGTGACCAACACCAGCACCGGTCCCAGCCCCGAGCCCGTCCACTCCTCCTCGGATCCCTTCGGCTTCTTCGGCCTCACCTATGACGACGTCCTGCTGCTGCCCAACGCCACCGACGTGATCCCCGCGGACGCGGACACGGGCACCCGGCTGACCCGCAACATCCGCTTGAACATCCCCATCGTCTCCGCGGCGATGGACACCGTGACGGAGGCCCCGCTGGCCATCGCCATGGCCCGCCAGGGCGGCATGGGCATCATCCACCGCAACCTGTCCATCGAGGACCAGGCCCGCCACGTGGACACCGTGAAGCGCTCCGAGTCGGGGATGATCAAGGACCCCGTGACCATCGGCCCCGACGCCACGCTCGCGGACCTGGACGAGCTGTGCGCCCAGTACCGCGTCTCGGGCCTGCCGGTGGTGGCCGAGGACATGACGCTGCTGGGCATCATCACCAACCGCGACACCCGCTTCATCCCGCGCGAGGAGTGGGCCACCCGCACGGTGGACACCGCCATGACCCGCATGCCGCTGGTCACCGCGCAGGAGGGCATCTCGCGCGCCGAGACCATCCGCCTGTTCTCCCAGAACCGCGTGGAGAAGCTGCCGCTCGTGGACGATGCGGGCCGCCTGACCGGCCTGATCACCATCAAGGACTTCGACAAGGCGGAGCAGTACCCGGACGCCGCGAAGGACGACGAGGGCCGGCTGCTCGTCGGCGGCGCCGTCGGCTTCTTCGGCGACGGCTGGGAGCGCGCCATGGCGCTCGTCGAGGCGGGTGTGGACGCCCTCGTGGTGGACACCGCGAACGGCCATACGCACGGCGTGCTGGACATGATCGCGCGCCTGAAGAAGGAGAAGGCGGCCGCGCACGTCGATGTCATCGGCGGTCAGGCCGCGACCTACGCGGGCGCCAAGGCGATCGTCGACGCCGGCGCGGACGCCGTGAAGGTGGGCGTGGGCCCGGGCTCGATCTGCACGACCCGTGTGGTGGCCGGCGTCGGCGTCCCGCAGATCACCGCCATCTACGAGGCGGCCAAGGCCACGCGCCCCGCGGGCGTCCCGCTGATCGCCGACGGCGGCCTGCAGCACTCCGGTGACATCGGCAAGGCCCTCGTGGCCGGCGCCGACTCGGTGATGCTCGGCTCCCTGCTGGCCGGCACCGCCGAGTCCCCGGGCGACCTCGTGTTCTACCAGGGCAAGCAGTTCAAGACCTACCGCGGCATGGGCTCCCTGGGCGCCATGCAGACCCGCAACGGCACGCGCTCCTTCTCCAAGGACCGCTACTTCCAGGCGGACGTGCCGGACGAGGACAAGCTGATCCCCGAGGGCATCGAGGGCCAGGTGCCCTTCCGCGGGCCGGTCGCCTCGGTGGTCCACCAGCTCGTGGGCGGCCTGCGCCAGACGATGTTCTACACGGGCGCGTCCACGGTGGCCGATCTCAAGGAGAACGGCCGCTTCGTGCGCATCACCGCGGCGGGCCTGAAGGAGTCCCACCCGCACGACATCATGATGACCGTCGAGGCCCCGAACTACCGTTCGCGCTGACCCGCACGTCGGGTCCGGGGGAGCCCCCGGACGGGGCGGCGCCGACGACACGGTCGGCGCCGCCCCGCGGCGCCTGGGCTAGGCTGGCCCGGTGACGAACCAGATTGAGATCGGCCGCGGCAAGCGCGGCCGCCGGGCCTTCTCCCTCGACGACGTGTCCGTGGTGCCCGCGCGGCGCACCCGGGATCCCCAGGACGTCAGCCTCACGTGGCGCATCGACGCCTACACGTTCGACATGCCCGTGATCGGTGCGCCCATGGACTCCGTGATGAGCCCGGAGACCGCCATCGCGATGGGGCGGCTGGGCGGTCTCGGCGTCCTCAACCTCGAGGGCCTGTGGACCCGCCACGAGGACCCGCGCCCGCTGCTCGAGGAGATCGCCGCCCTCGAGGCCGGCCCGGCCGGGACCGAGGCCACCCGCAAGCTGCAGGAGGCCTACGCGGCCCCCATCCGCTCCGATCTGATCACCGAGCGCCTCGCGCAGATCCGCGAGGCCGGCGTCGTCGTCGCGGGCTCGCTGACCCCGCAGAACACGCAGGAGTTCTACCGCACCGTCGTGGCGGCGGGCGTGGACCTGTTCGTCATCCGCGGCACCACCGTCTCGGCCGAGCACGTCTCCTCCACCCAGGAGCCGCTGGACCTCAAGCAGTTCATCTACGAGCTGGACGTGCCCGTGATCGTGGGCGGGGCGGCCGGCTACACGCCGGCCCTGCACCTGATGCGCACCGGCGCGGCCGGCGTGCTCGTCGGCTTCGGCGGCGGCGCGTCCACCACCACGCGCCGCGCCATGGGCATCCGCGTGCCGATGGCCACGGCCATCTCGGACATCGCCGAGGCGCGCCGCGACTACATGGACGAGACCGGCGGCCGCTACGTGCACGTGATCGCCGACGGCGGCGTCTCCACCTCGGGGGAGATCGTCAAGGCGATCGCCATGGGCGCGGACGCGGTCGTCCTGGGCGCCGCCCTGGCCCGCGCCACCGACGCCCCCGGCGGCGGCTGGCACTGGGGCCTCGAGGCCGCCCACCCGGAGCTGCCGCGCGGGCACCGCACCCACGTGGGCCAGGTGGCTCCGCTCGAGGAGGTCCTGTGGGGTCCCGGCCGCCACGCGGACGGCACGTCCAACCTGATGGGCGGTCTGAAGCGTGCCATGGCCACCTGCGGCTACACCGAGCTCAAGGACTTCCAGAAGGTGGAGGTCCTCGTGACCCCCACCCAGGCCGTCTGATCCCCGCCGCCGCATGGCGGCACCCCGACCGGAAGAGTTGATACGGCGTGCTACGCACCGCCCTCAAGCCCGTCTGGCTGGCCACCCTGGTGCTGGCCCTCGTGGCGGCCGCGGTCTTCGTGGCGCTGTCCAAGTGGCAGTTCGAGTCCGCGGAGACGAATGCGCCGCCGCCGCGCACCCAGACCGAGAACGCCGTGCCGTTCCTGGAGCACGTGCGCCCCTACGAGGCCCTGCTGGGCTCGCAGGCCGACCAGGTGGTCACGGTCGAGGGGGAGTTCGTGCCCGGCACGGACGTCCTGGTCGGCCCGCGCCTGCTGAACGGCCGCGACGGCTACTGGACGGTCACGGCCCTGCGGGTGGCCGGCGCCCCGGACGGCGAGGTCGTCCCGGTGGTCCGCGGTTGGTCGGCCGACGCCGACGTCGTGGACCCCGCGCCCGCCGGGCAGGTCACCGTCACCGGGCGCCTGCTGCCCCCGGACGGGCCGCTGCCGCGTGAGGCCGCGGCCGAGGACACCGCCGACCGGCTCCTGTACCGCAGCCTGGCCCCGGCCCAGCTGGTGAACGTGTGGGACGAGCCGTCCTACGCGGCGTTCGTGGCGGCGTTCGAGATGGTCGACGCCGCGGGCGCCGAGACGGGCGCGGCCGGCCCCGGCGGGCTCGAGCCGGTGTGGGTGGCCCCGCAGCCGGAGGAGACCCAGATCATCTGGCTCAACGTCTTCTACGCCGTGGAGTGGATGCTCTTCGCCGGCTTCGCCCTGTTCCTGTGGTGGCGGTTCGTCCGCGACGACCACGTCCGGGACGAGCACGAGCGCCGGCTCGACGAGGAGTGGGCCGCACAGTGGCGCGCCGAGGAGCTCGAGCGGCGTCGGGCGGCCGCGCGCGAGGCCAAGGAGCGGGCCTTCGCGGCGCAGGCCGCGGCGCACCCACGCCAGGACCAGGACGACGACGGGGCCGCGCGCCCCGACCCCCGCGACCCGGGCCCCCGTGGGCCCCGAGAGGAGCAGAGCCGATGAGCACCCAGCACCCCGGCCCCCAGCCGGTGGACCCGGCGAGCCTGCCGGATCCCGAGGACATCACCGAGGCCGACCTGCCCGAGCCGCCCCCGCGGCCGGGCCGGGAGCAGCGCCGTTTCGCCGGCACCCAGCAGCAGATCCGCTCCGCCACCCGCCTCTACGTGGTGTGCGCGTGGATCACCGGCATCATGCTCCTGCTGCTCGTGGCGGAGATGGTGCTGAAGTACGGCATGCACGTGGAGCTCTACGCGGGCGGCACCACCCTGGACGGGGACGCCAACGGCCTGGGGCTGCACCCCACGGACAGCGTGACCGGGGGAGTGAACCTGTCCCTGTTCATCCTCATCGCCCACGGCTGGATGTACGTGGTGTACCTGCTCGCCTCGTTCCGCCTGTGGTCCCTGATGCGCTGGGAGCCGCTGCGCCTGCTGGCGATGGCCGGCGGCGGCGTCGTGCCGTTCCTGTCCTTCGTGGTGGAGAAGCGCATGACCCGCGTGGTCCGGGACGAGCTGCACCGCTTCCCGGACGCCGCGCGGCGGTACTGAGCGCCTCGACTATCCTGGACGGGTGACGCAGAACGCCC
>NZ_JASDCZ010000080.1:3025-10396 GCF_030407635.1 Micrococcus sp. APC 4021 | reverse complement strand
GGGGGCCATGGCGGTCTCCGGTCTCTCGGATGCGAATGTGACGCCGCTCACCCTAGGCAAACGGCGGGGTCGTGCCCAGGCCGGCGTCGCCGTCGGGTCCGGGACCCTGGGGCGGGTCCGGCCGCGCGGATAGGATGTGCCCGAGGGTGTCGCGCTCGCCGCGCTCCCCCGCCTGCCCGAGTCGACGACGCCTAGGAGCTGCAGCATGCCCATCGCATCCCCGGAGAAGTACGCCGAGATGATCGACGCCGCCAAGAACGGCGCCTTCGCCTTCCCGGCGATCAACGTCACCAGCTCCCAGACCCTGAACGCCGCCATCCGCGGCTTCGCCGAGGCCGGCTCGGACGGCATCGTCCAGGTCTCCACCGGCGGCGCCGCCTACTTCTCCGGCTCCTCCGTGAAGGACATGGTCGCCGGCTCGCTGGCCTTCGCCGCGTTCGCGCGCGAGGTCGCCAAGAAGTACTCCGTGAACATCGCCCTGCACACGGACCACTGCCCCCAGGACAAGCTCGAGGGCTTCGTCCTGCCCCTGCTGGACGCCTCGGAGGCCGAGGTGAAGGCCGGGCGCGACCCGATCTTCAACTCCCACATGTGGGACGGCTCCGCCGAGACCCTCGAGGAGAACCTGCGGATCGGCCGCGAGCTGCTCGCGCGCACCCACGCCAACAAGCAGATCCTCGAGGTGGAGATCGGCGTCGTGGGCGGCGAGGAGGACGGCGTGGCCCACGAGATCAACGAGAAGCTCTACACCACCGTCCAGGACGGCATCGCCACGGTGGAGGCCCTCGGCCTCGGCGAGCACGGTCGCTACCTCACCGCGCTGACCTTCGGCAACGTGCACGGCGTCTACAAGCCGGGCAACGTGAAGCTGCGCCCGGAGATCCTGCAGGAGATCCAGCAGGCCGTGGGCGAGAAGTTCGGCAAGGAGCGCCCGTTCGACCTCGTGTTCCACGGCGGCTCCGGCTCCGCCGCCCAGGAGATCGCCGACTCGGTGGAGTACGGCGTCGTGAAGATGAACGTGGACACGGACACCCAGTACGCGTTCACCCGCCCGGTGGCCGGGCACATGTTCGAGAACTACGACGGCGTCCTGAAGGTCGACGGCGAGGTCGGCGACAAGAAGCAGTACGACCCCCGCGTGTGGGGCGCCAAGGCCGAGGAGGCCATGGCCGCCCGCGTGGTCCAGGCCTGCACCGAGCTGAACTCGGCCGGCAAGAGCATCGGCTGACCCCGCCGTCCGCCGCGCCGGCCCGCACCCTCGCGTGAGGGTGCGGGCCGGCGTCGTCCTCAGCCCTCCCGCTCCTCCTGGGCCTGGAGGAACTCGAAGACCTCGCGCTCGTCCACACCGGGGAAGGTCTGCGTGGGCATGGCCGCCAGCAGATGCGCGTGCATGCGGGCCGCGGGCCACACGTGCCCGCCCCACGCGGCCTCGAGCTCGGGGTCGGGGCGGCGGCAGCAGCGCGGATCCGGGCACGTGGAGGTGACCCGGTGGCGGGTGTCCGCGCCGCGGAAGTACCGGGCATGCTCGAACGGGGTGCCCACGGAGAGGGCGAACAGTCCGTCGGGGCCGTTCTCGATCATCGAGGTGCACCAGAACGTCCCGTTGGGCGAGTCCGTGTACTGGGCGTGGGCGCGGAACCGGTCGTTGCGGGAGAACGCCTGCCGTGCGCCCCACTTCCGGCACGCCTGCTGGCCCTCGATCGCACCGGTGTGGTCGGCGGGGAACACGATCCCGTCATTCTCGTAGGCCTTGTGGATCACCCCGGTCTCGTGGACCTTCTGGAAGTGGCAGCGGATGCCCAGGTCCACGGTGGCCAGGTTGGTGAACCGGTGCGCGGCGGCCTCGTAGGAGACGCCGAACGCGTCCTTCAGGTCGTCCACGGACAGGTCCCGGCGCTTCTGGGCGGCCCGCAGCAGCGACGACGCCGCCCGCTGCGGCATGAGCAGCGCGCCCGCCAGGTAGTTCACCGCCACACGCTGGGCGAGGAAGTCCTCGTAGTCCCGCGGCTCGCCGTGGCCCAGGACGGCGGCGGCGAGGGCCTGGAGCACCACGGTGCGGCGGTCATGGTCTGAGGAGCGGGAGCCGCTGATGTGGATGCGCCCGTGCTTGAGGTCCGTGACGGAGCGCGTGGAGTGCGGCAGGTCCGGGACGAAGCGCAGGGTGAAGCCGAGGTGCTCGGCCAGCTCCGAGACCGCGTGCAGGCCCAGCGGCCCGCCCGTGTGGCCGATCGCGTCGAGCAGCCGATGCGCCTCGGCCTCGAGGTCGGGGTAGTGGTTGTCCACCGCGCGCATCTGGGCGCGCAGCTGGGCGTTGGCGCGGCGCGCCTCCTCGGGGGTGGCGGCCTGCTCCTCCAGGCGACGGCGCAGCTCGGCCTCCAACCCCGCGATCACCTCGAGGACCTCGGTGGGGGTGCGGGGCCCGATGCGCAGCGGCGGCAGGCCGAGGGAGGCGTAGTGCTCCGAGCGCGCGAACCGTTCGACCTCGATCTCCAGTTCGGCCCGCCGGGTGGGGGCCCGGCCGGTGAGCAGGTCCTCGACCGGCACGCCCAAAACCTCGGCGATCCGCTGGACCAGCGAGAGCCGCGGCTCGCGGCGGGCGTTCTCCACGAGGGACAGGTGCGAGCCGCTCACTCCCGTGCGCTCCGCGAGCTGGTCCAGGGTGAGGCCGGCCTGCTTGCGCAGGTGCCGAACGCGGCGGCCCAGCGCGACGGCGTCCACGGTCGCGCTGTCCTCGGGAAGCGGGCGGGTCATCATGCGCGGAACTGTAGACGGAACCGGGGAGGAGATCACGTGTTTCGGAAAGAAAGTCACATTCTTGACAAGCGGGGGGCCGTTGCCGTGATCCAGGCCACATGGGGGCGCAAGGACCGTCACGTTCTGACCCAGTGGCAGGAACAGCCGGAGTTTCCACCGATTTTGTGCTCCAGAGGGCCTTGCCCGGGGCCAAGGTGGATGTCAACGGCAGCGACGGACACGTCGCACCGAACCCTTCACGAACCGGACCGATCCTCAGGAGGACGTCATGACCACCCAGCCCCACCACTCCACTCCCGCCTCCGCCGAACAGCTCCAGCACGACTGGGACAACAACCCCCGCTGGGCCGGCGTCGAGCGCAGCTTCACCGCCGAGGACGTCGTCCGTCTCCGCGGCCGCATCCAGGAGGAGCACACGCTGGCCCGCCGCGGCGCCGAGAAGCTGTGGACCCAGCTGAAGGACGAGAACGCCCGCGGTGAGTTCACCAACGCCCTCGGCGCCCTCACCGGCAACCAGGCCGTCCAGCAGGTCAAGGCCGGGCTGCGCGCCATCTACCTCTCCGGCTGGCAGGTCGCCGCGGACGCCAACCTCTCCGGCCACACGTACCCGGACCAGTCCCTGTACCCGGCCAACTCCGTGCCGCAGGTGGTGCGCCGCATCAACAACGCCCTGCTGCGCGCGGACCAGATCGAGCACGCCGAGGGCGTCAGCAGCGTCGAGGACTGGCTCGTGCCGATCGTGGCCGACGCCGAGGCCGGCTTCGGCGGCCCGCTCAACGCCTACGAGCTCATGAAGTCGATGATCACCGCCGGCGCCTCCGGTGTGCACTGGGAGGACCAGCTGGCCTCCGAGAAGAAGTGCGGCCACCTCGGCGGCAAGGTGCTCATCCCCACCGGCCAGCACATCCGCACGCTCAACGCCGCCCGCCTGGCCGCCGACGTCGCCGACGTGCCCAGCGTGATCATCGCCCGCACTGATGCCGAGGCGGCCACCCTGATCACCTCGGACGTGGACGAGCGCGACGCCGAGTTCATCACCGGTGAGCGCACCGCGGAGGGCTTCTACAAGGTCCGCAACGGCGTCGAGCCCTGCATCGCCCGCGCCAAGGCCTACGCCCCCCACTCGGACCTGATCTGGATGGAGACCGGCACCCCGGACCTCGAGCTGGCCCGGAAGTTCGCCGAGGCCGTCAAGGCCGAGTTCCCGGACCAGATGCTGGCCTACAACTGCTCGCCGTCGTTCAACTGGAAGAAGAACCTCGACGACGACACCATCGCCAAGTTCCAGCGCGAGCTGGGCGCCATGGGCTACACCTTCCAGTTCATCACGCTGGCCGGCTTCCACGCCCTGAACCACTCGATGTTCGACCTGGCCAAGGGATACAACGAGCGCCAGATGTCCGCGTACGTCGAGCTGCAGGAGCGCGAGTTCGCCGACGAGGCCCGCGGCTACACCGCGACCAAGCACCAGCGCGAGGTCGGCACCGGCTACTTCGACGCCGTGTCCACCGCCATCAACCCGGACAGCTCCACGGTGGCCCTGGCGGGCTCCACGGAGTCCGGCCAGTTCCACTGATCCGCTCAGCCGAGACCGCGAGGAGGCAGTCCCATGAGCCCGCAGACCACGACCCCCACCCTGCACGAGATCCATGCCGACGACGTTCGGGAGCACACGCCCCTGCCGCATGACGTGAGCACCCAGGCCATCCCCGTCGTCATCCCCGAGGGCGCCGCCCCCGTGGTGACCGTCCACGGGCCGGTCGACGGGCGGCAGGCCGAGATCCTCACGGACGAGGCGCTGGCGTTCCTCGGCCGCCTGCACCGGCTGGCCGAGGACCGCCGCCGGCGGCTGCTCGAGGAGCGGGAGTACACCCAGCGCCGCATCACCGACGGATGGAACCCGCACTACCTGCGGTCCACCCGCCGGGTCCGCGAGGACGACTCCTGGCGTGTGGCGCCGCTGGCCCCCGGCCTGCAGGACCGCCGCGTGGAGATCACCGGCCCCGTGGATCGGAAGATGACGATCAACGCCCTCAACTCGGGCGCCTCGGGCTGGCTCGCCGACTTCGAGGACTCCTCGACGCCGTCCTGGGACCGGATGCTGGACGGGCAGGTCAACCTGTTCGACGCGATCCGCGACCAGATCGACTTCACCTCCCCCGAGGGCAAGGAGTACCGGCTGCGCGAGCGCGAGCTCACGGACCGGCCGACCATCATCGTCCGCCCGCGCGGCTGGCACCTCATCGAGGACCACATCCGTGTGGACGGCGAGCCGATGGCCGGCGCCCTCGTGGACTTCGGCCTGTACTTCTTCCACAACGCCCACGAGCTGATCCGCCGCGGCCACGGCCCGTACTTCTACCTGCCCAAGCTCGAGTCCCATCTCGAGGCGCGGCTGTGGAACTGCGTGTTCGTGGCGGCGCAGGACGAGCTGGGCATCCCCCAGGGCACCATCCGGGCCACCGTGCTGATCGAGACGATCACCGCGGCGTTCCAGATGGAGGAGATCCTGTACCAGCTGCGCAACCACGCCGCGGGCCTCAACGCCGGCCGCTGGGACTACATCTTCTCCATCATCAAGAACTTCCGGGACCGCGGGGCCGAGTTCGTCCTCCCGGACCGCTCGGAGGTGACCATGACCCAGCCGATGATGCGGGCCTACACGGAGCAGCTGGTCCGGGCCTGCCACCGGCGCGGCGCCTCGGCGATCGGCGGCATGTCCGCCGTGATCCCGGACCGCCGGAACGAGGAGGCCAACGCCGCCGCGCTGGAGAAGGTGCGCGCGGACAAGGCCCGCGAGGCCGGCGACGGCTTCGACGGCTCGTGGGTGGCGCACCCGGACCTCGTGCCGGTCGCCCGGGAGGAGTTCGACGCCGTGCTCGGCGAGGCCCCGAACCAGATCCGCACCCGCCGTCGCGAGGACGTGGAGCCGGACGAGGCCGCCCTGCTCGACGTCGCCGCGACCACGGGCTCGGTGACCGAGGCCGGCGTGCGGATGAACATCGAGGTCGGGATCCGCTACATCGAGTCCTGGCTGCGGGGGAACGGCGCCGCCGCGATCCACGGACTCATGGAGGACGCCGCCACGGCGGAGATCTCCCGGTCCCAGATCTGGCAGTGGGCCCACAACGGCACCGGTGTGCAGCTGACCGAGGGCGGCGTGCGGACCGCCAACCGCGGCTGGATGGAGCAGCTGATCCGCGAGGAGCACGCTCGGATCCTCGCCGGCCCGCTGCCCGAGGGCCACCGGTTCGAGGACGCGGTGCGCGTGTTCTGCGAGTCGGCCCTGCCGCCGGAGTACCCGGCGTTCCTCACCCTGGGCGCGTACCGCCGGCACTTCGCCAGTCAGGACGACGCCGCGGCGAAGGCCTGATCCGCCGGGCCCCACGACGACGGCCGGTCACCTCACGAGGTGACCGGCCGTCGTCGTGCCGGGACGTCAGTCCCCGGACGTGGAGGGGGACGGCGAGGCCGAGGCCGAGGCCGACTTCGTCGGTGACGGGCTGGCCGACGCCGAGGCGGACGCCTCCGCGGCCCGCTGGGATTCGGCGGCCTCCCGCGCGGCGCCCTGGAACGGCCGCGGCGGCTGGCCGGGGGCCACGGGGCCGGGGGCGCCCTCGGGGCGGTCGATCGTGGACTGGTTGTTCAGCAGCTCGTCGGGCACGCGGCCGGTGGGGATCTCCCGGGCCTGGGCCAGGGTCTCCTCGTCCATCTGCGCGTTCAGGAAGAACGGCGAGCTGAGCTTGATGACCTCCTGGAAGTCCCCGGCGTCCTTCAGCACGGTGTCCGCGAGGTGGTCGCGGGTCTCGGTGACGAGGGTGGTGCTCTGCGCGACCGGCGAGTTCTTCACCTGGGTGAGGCCGCCGTTGGCGTCGCCGAAGCCCTCCATGGAGCCCATGGTCACGGAGACCATCTCGCTGCCGTCCTCGGAGCAGGCCCACGCGGTGCGCTGGGGCAGCAGGGGGGCGCCGTCCTGGCCGCCGACCATGCCGGGGCGCAGCAGGGCGAGCAGCCCCTTGCCGGTCTTCGGGTCGAACGTGTACTCGTCCGCCACGGCGGCGGGCTCCTCCTGGCACCACTCCAGGCGGGAGCCGTCGAGGTTGTGCTGGTAGTGGACCTGCGCCAGGGGCATGCCGGGGCTGTACTCGAAGTAGCCGTTGTAGACGCAGGTGAGGAACTCGTGGGTCTCGTCCTGCGAGGCGAACAGCTGCACGATCTCGATGTTCGAGCTGTCCGGGATGTGCGTGGCGACGGCGTCCAGGGTGCGCTGGTCCAGGACGTCGCGCGTGCAGTCCATCACGGAGACGGTGTCGTTGCGGACCGCGGCCGTGTTCTTCCAGGCCTCGGTGGCGGCGCCGTCCTTGATGCCCGGGCCGACGGTCTCGAACGCCTGACGCGGCTCGGCGCGCGGGGTGCCCTCGGCGGACTCCGACGCGAGGGCCTCACGGACGCGGGACGCCGCGGCGGACGCGGGGTCGGTGGGGCTCTCCGTGGCCGAGCCGGCCGCGGCCGAGGCCGCCGATCCGCTGGGCGCCGCGGCGGTCGACGAGGCGGGCTCACCGGACTGGCCGGCCGAGCCGCAGCCGGCCAGGGCGAGGGCGAGGGCGGCGACGCCGA
>NZ_JASDCZ010000080.1:0-3015 GCF_030407635.1 Micrococcus sp. APC 4021 | reverse complement strand
TACCGCCGCGGCGCCCAGCGGATCGGCGGCCCGGCCCCGGGAGCGTGGGGCTGCGGACGGACGCTGCGCCTACGGTACCGGACCGTCCTGGACGCGGGGACGGCGACGGCGACCCGTCCGGCGTCCGGCGCCGTCGATAGACTCGGCCGCGACCGCATCGTCCGCGAGGAGAAGAGGCATCCCATGTCCGAGTCCCTGATCGGCAAGAACCTGATGGAGCCGCCGGCCACGCACCTGCCGGAGGAGCCGGAGGTGCTGGCCCGGCTCGAGGCCGGTGACCTGCCCGAGGACATCGTGCCGGTGGCGCCCGAGTCCTCCCTGGTGTGGGCGCTCATGGCGGAGGACGCGTGGGCCGAGGGTCGGACCGTGGACTCCTATGCGTACGCCCGCGTCGGCTACCACCGGGGCCTGGACGCGCTGCGCCGGGCGGGGTGGCGCGGCGCCGGCCCGGTGCCGTACGCCCATGAGCCCAACCGCGGCTTCCTGCGCGCCCTGTACGCGCTGGGCCGCGCGGCCGCCGGGATCGGGGAGTCCGAGGAGGTCGAGCGCATCCGCACCTTCCTGCGGGACTCGGACCCCACGGCCGCGGAGCAGATCGAGGCCGACCAGGGCCGCGCCCAGGGCTGAGCGGAGCCGTGGCCAAGCTCTACTTCCGCTACGGGGCCATGAACTCCGGCAAGTCCACGGGCCTGCTGCAGGCCGCCTTCAACTACGAGGAGCGCGGCCAGCGGGTGCTGCTGGCCAAGCCGGAGGTCGACGTGAAGGGGGAGGGCGACGTCGTGTCCCGCCTCGGTGTGACCCGCGCCGTGGACTTCCTCGTCCCGGCGGGAGCGGACGTGCGGGAGCTGTTCCGCCGGCACGCCACCGGTGACGACCCGGACGCCCTCGTGGGGCACGTGGAGGCTCCGCCCGTGGCGTGTCTGCTCGTGGACGAGGCACAGTTCCTCGAGCCGGCGCAGGTGGACGACCTGCTGCGCATCGCCGTGCTCGACGGCGTCCCCGTGATCGCCTACGGGCTGCGCACCGACTTCCGCACCCGCTCCTTCCCGGGCTCCGCGCGGCTGCTGGAGCTGGCGCACTCCCTCGAGGAGCTGAAGACCATCTGCCGGTGCGGCCGGAAGGCGGTGTTCAACACGCGCAAGGTCGTGGACCCGACCACGGGCGCCGAGCACTTCGTGTTCGAGGGGGACCAGGTGGCGATCGACGGTGTTCAGGTGACCTACGAGTCTCTGTGCGGCACGTGCTACCTGGCCGAGTCCGGCGGTGCACTGGGCTGAGGCGGCCATTGCCAGGCAACTGCCAGGCTGCGTGACGGCTGCGCCCATGCTCGGTTCGTACGGTGGAACCACTTCATCGAGGTGCGAGTGATGAAGGTGCGAGTGATGACAGGCGAAGGGCCCCGGTGATCCCGGGGTCCTTCGTCTGTCCGGACCCGGCCCGCATCGGCCGGCCGGCTCAGAGCGAGACGAGCAGGAGTGTGCCGCCGAAGACGAGCCCCGACGCGAGCAGCACGACCGTGGTGTACCCCAGGATGTCGCGCATCTTCAGGCCGGCGATCGCCAGAAGGGGGATCGCCCAGAACGGCTGGATCATGTTGGTCCACTGGTCGCCGTAGGAGACGGCCATGATGGTGATGGCCGGGTCCACGCCGAGCGCGTCGCCGGCCTGGAGCATGATCGGGCCCTGCACGGCGAACTGTCCGCCGCCGGAGGGGACGAAGAAGTTCACGAGGCCCGCGGCCAGGAACGCCAGCAGGCCGAACGTCACCGGGTTCGAGATCGCCACGAAGGCGTCCGAGAGCACCGCCACCAGGCCGGTGGTCGTCATCATGCCGAGGATGCCCGCGTAGAGGGGGAACTGCAGCAGGATCTCGCCCACGTTGGACGCGGCCCCCTGGGTGAGGCCGATCAGCTCGTGCGGGCTGCGCACCAGCAGCAGGATCAGCGCGAGGAAGGACCAGTTGACGATGTCCAGGGTGAGGGTGCCGCCGCCGACGAAGTGCATCACCAGATAGGTCACGAGCATGGCGCCGACGAGGAGCGTGGGGACACGGGAGGCGTCGAGACGGTCCGCCGGCGTCTCGATCTCCGGTGCGGACACCGCGTCCTGGTCCCGCGCGTCGATCTCCAGCTCCACGATCCGGTCCCCGGCGCGCGGGGCGACGAGGAACAGGGCCAGGGCCACGACGAGCACGGTCACCACGGCGGCGGTGATGTTCCACCAGGAGAAGGTGGTCTCCGAGACCGGGACCGTCCGGCCGTCCAGGCTCTCCGTGAGGAACGAACCGGGGGTGGCGGCCGTCAGCGGGCCGGAGCCCGAGTACCCCATGTGCCACACCACGAACCCGGAGAACCCGGCGGCCACCAGCATCGGGAAGTGCAGGACCAGCCCGCGCTCACGGGCCTGCGCCGCGACCTCCTTGGCCAGCAGCGCACCGACCACCAGGCCCAGGCCCCACGTGATGAGGGAGGCCGCCGCCGCCACCACGAACACGAAGATGTAGGCGGCCAGGGGCGTGCGGGGAATGCTGGCGAGCCGGGCGAGCAGGCGGCGCACCGGACCGGTGTTCGCCAGGATGTGGCCGAGCATGAGCACGAGCGCCATCTGCGTGATGAACGCCAGCAGTCCGGACAGGCCGTCACCCCAGCCCACGACGACGTCGGCCGGCCCGGCCGGAGTGAGCAGCGAGGACCTCCTCTGTTGTGAGGCGGGCCTCGGCGCTGGAGATGGCCTAGGGCGTGTCTGAGAATGGCTCCAGGGACCCGCTGAGATCCGGGGAGCCATGTCCCGGTTGCACGTCGTCTCCGATGCCCGATCGGAGCTGATCGCCCCGCTGCTCCAGACCGCACGGGCCGGCAGGGTCGACCCTTCTCGAATGTCCACACGATGGTCGAAGCGATCATCTGCCGGTGCAGGTGCGGGACTCCGTGGCGGGATCTGCCCGAGGTCAACGGGCCCTGGCAGACCGCGTGGACCTGGCATCGACGCAGGGTGTGGGCACTGGTCTGTCCGGGG
>NZ_JASDCZ010000008.1:0-33841 GCF_030407635.1 Micrococcus sp. APC 4021 | reverse complement strand
CCTGGTCCAGATGACGCGCAAGCGCATGGGCACCGGGCTCGTGGAGGTGTTCTCGGAGACCTGCGAGCCCTGCGCCGTCGCGTCGACGCGGAGCACGGCGTCTTCCTCGCCGAGTCCTCCCAGGTGGTCCGCCGCGCACTGGACGCCGGACACACCCCGCGCTCCTTCCTGCTGGGGGACCGCTATCGCGGTTCCTTCGCGGACGTGCTCGCCGCCCACCCGGACGTCCCGGTCTTCACCGGACCCGACGACGTGCTCGAGGCACTCACCGGCTTCCACCTGCACCGCGGCGCCCTGGCCGCGATGGACCGCCCCGCGCCCCGGCCGCCCGCCGACGTCCTCGCGGGCGCGCGGCGCGTGCTCATCGCCGCGGACCTCGTGGACCACACGAACGGGGGCGGTTCCAAACCACCGCAGGTTGGCGATCGCTCCTCGGATACGAGCCGACCTTGGCAGCCCGAGGTAGCGAAAAGCGAGTTCGACGATACGTTCGAGCTGAACCCTGGCGCGTCCAGCGGTGCGGAACGGCGCAGGACGGCAGTTCCCAGCGCGAGTCCAGCGGGCCGAGGAGATCGTTCTGCCTCGAATACGAAGAGCCGCTCGCGGATTGCGATCTTCGAGAACATCGTCGATCATACGAATCTTGGAGCCGCGTTTAGGTCAGCCGCGGCGATCGGCGTGGACGCCGTCCTCGTCACCCCCAGTTGCGCGGACCCGCTGTACCGCCGGTCGATCCGGGTCTCGATGGGAACGGTGTTCCAGGTCCCCTGGGCGCGCATCGACTCATGGCCCGCGGACATCGACATGGTCAAGGAATATGGCTACGTCGTGGCCGGCATGACGCTTGGCGAGGGAGCGATCACGCTCGACGAGCTGGTTGCCGAGGACCACCCGCATCTCGCGCTGGTGTTCGGGGCAGAAGGCCACGGCCTAACGCGTCAGGCCGACCGCCGGCTCGACCGACGGGTGACGATCCCGATGATGCACGGCGTGGACTCGTTGAACGTTGCGGCATCGGCGGCCGTGGCGTTCTACGCGACGAGGTAGCTCGGTGGCGACACGGTCAGCCAAACAGAACTTCAACCATGCCGTATCCAAGGAATGTCAGTGGTCTACGGCAGGATTGACCACAGTAGAGAGAAGGATTACAGGCCTGTGAGCAATGAACTGAGGTCGCTCCTTGAGCGCGTCGAGGCGAACGATCCCGGCACCGCCAAGGAGCTGCGCCGGCACATCGACGCGCTGCAGAGCCGACGGCAGTTTGGACTAAACTTCGAGCGCCACACTCCGGAGTCCGTCGCGCTCACCGGGCGACCGATCTCAGTGGGCGACAAGGTGCGCTTCCTGCCTCCGCGCGGGGAGACCGAGGTCGAGTCGAAGGGGACCTGGATCGTCACCGCCATCTCGGGCTCTAAGGGCAAGCGGGTGGCGAGCCTGCTCGACCCGAGGACTGAGGAAGAGGCCACTTGTGCCCTCGACGACCTGGTCTTTGTCGCCGACTTCCGCGATCCCATCTACCCAGGTCTCGTGTCGACCGGCACCGTGGAGCGCGGCGGCGACAAGCCGTTCCACACGGTCATCAATGCCGAGAACTATCACGCCCTCGAAGCGATGCTTTTTACGTATCAGGGCAGGGTCGACTGCATCTACATCGACCCGCCCTACAACACCCGGGCGAACGACTGGAAATACAACAACGACTACGTCGATCCGGGCGACTCGTACTCGCATTCGAAGTGGCTCGCATTCATGGAACGCCGTCTCAAGATTGCCAAGAAGCTCCTCAACCCTCGAGACTCCGTCCTCATTGTCACCATCGACGAGAAGGAATACCTGCGCCTCGGACTACTTCTCGAGCAGCTGTTCCCCGAAGCGACCATCCAGATGGTGTCGATCCTCATCAATCCAAAGGGCGTCTCTCGAGGCGCATTCCGGCGTGCTGATGAATACGCATTCTTCGTCATGCTCGGCTCGTCGCAGCCATCCAGGCTCCCGCTGACTAAGGAGTGGTCGCCGTCCCCCAAAGTGGTCGCCGGCATCACGGAAGACGAGTCTCCCGTGGACGCGGGCGAAGGGGGTCAGGAACCCGGATGGACGTCGATGATGCGACGAGGATCCAGCTCGCGGCGCGGAGACCGTCCAACCATGTTCTACCCCATCTATGCCGATCCCGATTTCCCAGCGATCGTAGGAGTCGGAGAACCTGTCCCGCAGGGGCAGCACGACGTCCCGGAGAAGCCAGGCCTCATCACGATCCTGCCGATCAGGCGGAACGGGAGCGAAGGTCGATGGCAAATCGGTCGATCCGAGCTCCTCGAACGCATCGAGCAAGGGCGGGTCCGCCTTGGTCGACGGACTTCATACGGATACGTCGTCAACTACCTGCCGGATGGCGAGTACGCCGCTGTGCTCTCGAACAAGTTCGAGATCTCCGGTCGAGCCGCGGACGGATCACTCATCGCGAATCGAGTCGACACCAATGACGACGACCGCATCGCACCGACCCAGTGGAAGATCACGGCCCACAACGCCTCCGAGTACGGATCGACGCTACTCAGCAAGTTCCTCCCCGGACGCTCCTTTCCCTTCCCGAAGTCGCTCTACGCAGTCGAAGATGCTCTGCGCTTCTTCGTGAAGGACAAGCCCGAAGCGTTAATCCTTGATTTCTTCGCCGGCTCGGGCACCACAGCACACGCAGTCATGCGCCTCAACAAGCAGGACGACGGTCGGCGGCGCTCGATCTCGGTCACGAACAACGAGGTCAACGATCAGGAAGACGTGTTTCTGAGAAAAGGAATGCGGCCGGGTGACACCGACTGGGAAGCTCACGGGATCTGTGAGCGCGTGACGAAGCCGCGCATCAAGTCCGCCATAACAGGCGAAACCCCTGAAGGTAGTCCGATCGCCGGAAGCTACAGGTTCATCGACGAATTCCCGATGGCTGACGGTCTCGAAGAGAACGTCGAATTCTTCACACTGACGTACGAGAACGCCGCTCTGGTCGAGCTCGACATGGCGTTCGAGCGGATCGCGCCGCTGCTATGGATGCGCGCTGGCTCCGAAGGCCGGCGGATCGACGCGCGTACCGACACCTTCGACGTCGCCGACACCTACGCGGTGCTGTTCAACGTGGACGCGTCCAGGCCGTTCCTCGCGGCCGTGGACAAAGCCGATGGGCTGCGAATCGCCTACATCGTCACGGACGACGAGACCCAGTACCAGGCGGTCGCGGGCCAGCTGCCCGACGGCGTCGAGTCGGTTCGGCTCTATGAGTCCTACCTGCGCACGTTCCAGATCAACACCGGGAGGGCCTGAGCGATGCGCTTCACGCTGAAGGACTATCAGACCACTGCTGTCGGCGAGATCCTCACGACGCTGGGATACGCCCGGGAGGACTGGCATGGACGCGGGCGGCGCACGGCGTTCGCCCTGTCATCGACGACCGGCTCCGGCAAGACGGTCATCGCCGCCACAGTCATCGAGGCTCTCCTGCACGGCAGTGACGAGTTCGACGTCCAGGCCGACCCCTCGGCGGTGGTGCTCTGGGTCTCCAAGGACCCCGCCCTCAACCTGCAGACCAAGAGTCGCTTCATCGAGTGCGCCGATCGGATCCCGTCCGGCGACCTCGTTCTGCTCGACAAGACCTATTCCGAGGAGTCCCTGCGGACCGGGACCGTGTACTTCATCAACCCGGACAAGCTGGGCAAGAAAACCGACTTCGTCAAGCACACCGACACCCGGCACTACACGTTCTGGGAGATCCTCGCCAACACGATCGCCGATGAGGACAAGACGCTCTACATGGTCCTCGACGAGGCGCACGAGGGCATGAAGTCCCAGACGGCCACCGAGCAGACGATCGTGCAGAAGATCATCAACGGTAACGGCGTCAATCCCGCGGTACCAATCGTCTGGGGCATCTCGGCCACGGTGAAGCGGTTCGACGAGGCGATGACGAGGGCGGACGCGTTCACGAAGGAGAAGAACGTCGTCATCGACCCGAAGGACGTCCAAGACTCCGGGCTGCTCAAGAACGCACTGACCCTCGACATCCCCGACGAGGACGGCGAGTTCTCGACCACGATGGTCCGCGACGCCACCATCGACTTCGTCGAGGTGTGCGATCTCTGGGACGCCTACTGCGACGAGCAGGGCATCGACCCTGTTGTGCCGCTACTCGTTGCGCAGATCCCGAACAAGACCGCGGGGGAGAAGGACACCGAGAAGGGGCTCAAAGAGGAGGACGCGCTCATCCACCTCGTCCTCGAGACGATCCGCAAGCACTGGCCGGACATGCCGGCCGACTGCGTCGCCCACGTCCTCGGCGACCGCGCAACCATAGAGGTCGGCTCTTACGAGATCCCGAAGGTCGCCCCTCAGGATGTGGAGCACGACCACCAGATCCGAGTGCTCATCGCCAAGGATGCGGTCTCGACCGGCTGGGACTGCCCGCGGGCCGAGGTCCTCGTCTCGCTGCGGCCGGCCAAGGAGGACACCTACGTCACCCAGCTCCTCGGGCGCATGGTCCGGACGCCCCTGGCCCAGGAGACCAGCGTCGAGCGGCTCAACGCCGCATCGTGCTACCTGCCGCACTTCGACAGGGCCACGGCGAAGATCGTCGCCGAGGAGATCATGGGCATGCGCGAGCCGCGATCGGGTGACCGTGGGGCGGCGGTCAGCAAGGTGATGCTCAAGCCGGTCGTCCTCCGCCGGAACCAGAACGTTGCCGATGAGGTGTTCCGCCTGATCCGTGGCTTGCCCTCGTTCGCGAAGCCGGCAGCGGCTCCGCGACCCATCAAGCGGATCCTAAAGGCCGCGCAGGCTCTCGCCCAGGACGACCTCGTGCCCGACGCCAATCGGATCGCGCACGAGGCGATGTTCGACGTCCTCGACAGCATCGCCGCATCCAGCGCCGACGCCGTGGCGACCCAGACGAAGAACATCATGCGTGCCGATATCAGGCGCATCCTCGTCGAGCGGGGCGAGAGTGAGGCGTCCGACTCGACGGACAAGCGCGACGCTGATGCTGCCACCGTCGACGACGCCCTGCGTCACCTGCGCCGGGCCATCACCGCCTCGGTGGTCAACCGCTACCTGTCACGCGACATGCAGGACGCGATCAATGAGGCGTACGAGCTCGGCGAGGACCCGACGGCGGTGGACATCACCCAGATCCGCGCTCGAGTCGCCGCTCTGGCGTTCATCGACGCTGAGGTCCAGAAGCCCGTCGAGGACGCCGCTGACTCGCTCACGCGGCTCTGGCTGACGACCAAGGCCAAGGACATCGCAGGCCTCCCGGATTCTCGGAAGCCCATGTACGAGGCAATCCAGGATATGGCCCGCGAGCCGGAGCCGGTCGCGATCGAGATCAAGACCGACGAGATCGTCGACTCGGTGGATACCGACGGCAACCTGCTTCCGATCGAGAAGAAGCATCTGCTCTCCACGCCCAATGGCGACTACCCCCTTGAGCTGAAGATGGCCAAGAATCGCTGGGAACGGGCAACGATCAAGCACGAGCTGAGCCTCAGCAGCCTTGAGGGTTGGTACCGCAACCCGTCTGCTGCCGGCCGACACTCGCTGCGGATCGCCCACAAATCAGGCGAGGCATGGAGGTCGGTGCAACCGGACTTCGTGTTCGTGCACAGCACCGCCGACGGGCTGCGGCCGTCCATCATCGACCCGCACGGCGCCCATCTTGGCGACTCGGCACCGAAGCTCAAGGCGTTGGCCGAGTACGCCGACGAGCACGGTGGCGAGTTCGATCGGATCATCGCCGTCGGCATCGAGATGGACGGCGATCTCTGGGGCCTCGACCTTAAGAGCTCGAAGATCCGGAGGGCCGTCTACGAATCTCCTGCCGACAGCGACTCCATCAAGCGGCTGTACGGGCAGCACGGGACGAAGTACACAACCATTTCAGAGAGCGTCTGAGGGAGGCCATCATGCGGCTGTCGAGGTTCCGCGTCCGGAAGTTCCGCAACATCATCGACACCGGCGAGATCGACGTCGACGAGGCGGTCACCTGCCTCGTCGGCATGAACGAGTCCGGCAAGACGGCGGTGCTCTCCGCGCTGCACCGACTCAATCCAATCGACGGCGAGAGCTTCGACGAGCAGCGCGACTATCCGCGCTGGCTGCTGTCCAAGGACCGGCGGGAGGGAGTCATCAGTGACGCATCGCCGATCTCGGCGGCCTTCGAGCTCGAGCCGGCGGACCGTGAACTGCTCGAAGCCGCGGTCGGAGCAGGCGTCTTTACCGCTAACGAGATCACTGTTTCCCGCAAGTACAACACCGATGCGACGACGTGGGACATCCCGCGCGACACGAAGCGCGCGGTCCAGAACCTGCTGTCTGGCCTGGAGCTCCGGAAGAAGACGTCGGATCAGTTCAAGAACGTCTCTGACCTCGACGGAATCGAAGCGATCTGCGCGCAGCTCGTCGCCGACGAGACTGACAAGCAGCACGAGAAGACCTCGGATGAGATCGCCACCATTCGGGAGGCGATTGCTGCCCTCCCGGGAAAGGACGTCTGGGCCGTGGCGGTGGCCGTGCTCAAGAGCAGGCTTCCCAAGTTCTTCTACTTCTCCGACTACTCACAGTTGGACGGCCGCATCGACATCAACGACCTCGCCGAGAAGGACGAGCAGGTCGGCTCCTCGGCTGACCAGACTGCACGCGCTCTTCTGCGACTTGCCAGCACGACGCCGGCCGCCATGGCGAGCAGCGACTACGAAGACCGGAAGTCTGAACTCGAAGCGGTGGGGCACGAGTTGACCAGCCAAGTGTTCGAGTACTGGAAGCAGAACGACAACCTCCAGGTCGAATTCGACGTCGACCGCAAGATCAAACAGATCAACCCTCAACAACACACGATCGAGAAGACCTATCTCGACATCCGAGTCAAGGACACGCGCCACTCCTTCTCCAACAACTTCGCTCGAAGGTCCTCGGGTTTCCGGTGGTTCTTCTCCTTCCTCGCGGCATTCACCGAGTTCGAGAGCCGCAAGGAGCCAGTGGTCGTCCTGCTCGACGAGCCGGGCCTCACGCTGCACGCCCGCGCGCAGGCCGACTTCGTCCGATTCATCAATGAGCGTCTCGCGACTGCCGTCCAGGTCCTCTACACGACGCACAGCCCCTTCATGGTCGAGACCGACAGGATCGACCGCGTCCGGATCGTCGAGGATGGCGGGCCCAAGACCGGTGCGACCGTCACCCGTGAGGCGCTCACTGTCGGCGAGGGCAGCCTGTTCCCGCTGCAGGCGGCGCTCGGATACGACCTCGCGCAACACCTGTTCATCGGTCCGTCGAACCTCCTCGTCGAGGGGCCAAGCGACTACATCTACCTCGACGCGATCAGCAGAGCTCTGGTGGACCGCGGGCGCACCGGGCTGGACGACCGCTGGCGGGTGCTCCCGGCGGGCGGCGCGTCCAACATCCCGGCCTTCGTTGCGCTCATGGGGCGAAACCTGGACGTGACGGTGCTCGTCGATTCGGGGACCGAAGGCGCGGATCGCTTGCAGAAGGCGGTGGACGCCGCCCGGCTCGAGCGCGACAGGATCATTCAGGTGAGCGAGGTGACCGGTCGCCGGCACTCCGACATTGAGGACCTGTTCGAGGTGGAGGATTATCTCAGCCTCTACAACGAGGCGTTCGGAACTTCAGTCACTGCTGGCGACCTCGGTCACGGCGATCGCATCGTGAAGCGACTCACCGACCTCCGTGGCGGGTCCTACGACCACTACCGACCGGCCGACGTGATTCTCCGCAACCCGGCGAGGCTGGACGGCCTCAGCGACGCGACGTTCGATCGATTCGAGACGCTGATCAAGCGGATCAATCGCAGTGATCATTGAGCCGGCCGTATCAAATTCGCGCTTCCGCGAAAGTCCAACTCTCGCTGGGTGGACCGTGCCTGATGCATGTACATCTTGCTTGCCCCCTCCGGTCTAGGTGTAGGAGGGCATGACGTTGTTGACTCGGGCCGGGGCCAGTGAGGCCGGCGGGGCGTCCCCGCAGGAGGTATGAGGCCGATGGTAGTTGTAGTGGTTCACCCACACCTGCAGGGCCTCACGCCGAGCCGTCTCTGAGGTAAACGGGCGGGCGTAGAGGACCTCATCGACCATCAGCCGGTTGTAGCGTTCGACCTTCCCGTTATGGCGCGGGGTGTATGGGCGGATCCGGTGGTGTCGGCCCCCGAGCGAGACCACCTTCGCGGTGAAGTCCGCAGCCCGGTAGTTGTTCCCGTTGTCCGTGACCACCCTGTCGATCCGGATGCCGTGGGCGGCGAAGAACGCCCGCGCCCGGCAGAAGAACCCGATCGTGGTCACCGTCCGCTCATCCTCCAACGCCTCGGTGTAGGCCCGGCGGGTGAACCCGTCGATCGCCGAGTGCAGGTACGTGTAGCCGACCCGTCGGCCAGGCCCGCGCTTGGCTGCTCGCGCGTTCTCGGAGTCCCGTCCGTGAGCACGCCAGCCGCCCCCGTCAGGGATCTTCCCGATCTTCTTCACGTCCAGGTGCACCATGTGCCCCGGCCCCCTCGCGGTGATCCTCTGGGCCGGCTGCTGGCACAGGTCTTCCCCGGCCGGGGTCAGGTCCCGTAGCCGGGAGAGCCCGGCCCGGTGCAGCCACCGTCCCACGGTACGAAGACACACCCGGTGGCCCTCGGAGACGAGGTGGTGATGGATCCGGCGGGCCGACCACTTCTCCCTGCGACGCAGGGTCTGGATCTGGGCCACCACCTCGGGGTCGAGCTGGGCAGGTGAACGGCGCGGACGGCTGGGCCGGTCGAGCAGCCCGGCCTCGCCCTCGGCGCGGTAGCGGGCCACCCAGGTGGCCACCGTGGGACGTGCGACCCGGAACTCGGCGGCCACGTGCGCTTGTGGGATCCCGTCGTTCAGGTGGCGTTGGACCATCCTGAGACGGCCGGTGGGAGTCAGGGGTGCATTAGCGTGAGTCATGAGTGGGTCTCTTTGCGCGGATGGGTGGTGTAGGAACTTCCATCCTGCGGGAGAGGCCCACTCGTCTGATCTCAGCCCGGCCCTCGTGCCAAGAACCTCATGACCCACAACACCTAGGCCGGCCAAGAGCCGCGCCACCCGCTCGAGAGGCCCTCAACCCGGCCTTGATCCTGGCGCTCCGGATGCTTCTGCGGCCCTCTGCGATCTCGCGGCACTGGCCCAGGAAGAACGACGGCTCTGAGTGGTCACCGGCGGCCGCGCCCCCGAGCACTCGAACGGCAACTCCTCGGTCGACCAGATCGACCACCACCTCCAGTTCATCAGCCATGGACTGCGCCGGGTAGCGAACCTTCGTGACGACGATCTGGCCCTGACTGCGCATGTCGTTCAGTACCGCGAGGAGCTCCGGCCTGTTCTCGATCACGCGCCGCCGGGTCGCGGCCTCTTCGAACACCCGCGAGCAGATCGGATCCAGCGCTTCGTGCTGAACCTCCGCCCCGCGAGCGTCACCGGTTCGCCGGACCAAGCCGATCATCTCCATCGCGGACTACTGGTCTCCGTGCTCAAACCAGCCTGAGCAGTCCGGTTGACGAGGTCTTCGACAGAGATGCTGGGCACGACGGTACATAGGTTTATTGAACAGCACACGGCGACACGACGACGCGTGACGTGGGGACAAGTGCCGTCTGACCATCACAAAAGTAGGCTCGAGCGTGGTGTCGGATCTGATGCGCCACCATCGTGAGAGGTGTCGGGGCGGCGTTGAGCTGAATGGAACACCTCCCAACCTGGGCGCCGTGGTGCGCTCCGCCGTCGCCCTTGGCTGGGACGCCCTGCTGCTCACCCCGCAGGCCGCCGACCCGCTCTACCGGCGCGCCATCCGCGTCTCGATGGGCACGGTGTTCCGCCTGCCGTGGGCGCGCCTGCCCGGTCCGGTCGCCCAGTCGCTGCCCGCGCTGCGGGCGGCCGGGTTCGCGGTGGCCGCCCTCGAGGTGACGGAGCGCGCCGTGGGCCTGGACTCCGCCCGGATCGAGCCGCTGCGCACCGCCGAGCGCCTGGCCCTCATCCTCGGCCAGGAGGGGCCGGGGGTCCGGCCCGAGACCCTCGCCCAGACCGACGCCGACGTCGTCATCCCCATGCCCGCCGGCGTCGACTCGCTGAACGTGGCCGCGGCCGCGGCGGTCGCGCTGTGGGAGCTGCGCGCGCGCTGACCGGCCCGGGTGCGGTAGAGTGGGCGGCTGGCCCGCCCTCCGGCGGACCCCCTGACCACACCTCTCGCGCCCCTGGTCCCAATCAGGCGGCTGACACGAAGGATGCACCATGAAGTCTGAGATCCACCCGGATTACCGCTACGTCATCTTCAACGACCTCGCCTCCGGTGAGAAGATCCTCACCCGCACCACCGCGAACTCCGACAAGACCGCGGAGTGGACCGATGGCAACACCTACCCGGTGATCGACGTCGAGATCTCGGCCGCCTCGCACCCGTTCTACACGGGCAAGCAGCGCATCATGGACACCGCCGGCCGCGTCGAGCGCTTCAACGCCCGCTTCAAGGGCTTCGGCGGCAAGAAGTGACCGCGGCGGCCTGAGCCGCACGCCCACCACGACGACGGGCCCCGCGCCCCCGGAGCGATCCGGGCGGTGCGGGGCCCGTCGCGTGGCCCGTAGGCTGACGGGCATGACGACTCTCCACGGTGAATACAAGGTGATCGGCGGCAAGCTGGTCGCGGCGGACCTGAGCCTCGCGGACGGCCGGATCGCGACCGCGAGCATCAACGGCGACTTCTTCCTCGAGCCGGATGAGGCGCTCGAGGACCTCAACGCGGCGGTGGCCGGGCTGTCCGCGGACGCTGAGCACCGCGTCATCCGGGAGGCCGTCGAGCGGGGTCTGCGACCCGAGGCCGAGCTGTTCGGCGTGGACGCCTTCGCGGTGGCCTCGGCCGTGCGTCGGGCCCTCGGCAAGGCGACCACGTGGGGGGACCACGAGTGGGAGGTCATCGGGCCGGAGCCGATGCCGATCGCGCTCACCGTGGCCCTGGACGAGGTGCTCACCCGGCAGGTGGCCGAGGGACGTCGCAAGCCGACCATGCGCCTGTGGCAGTGGAACGAGCCGGCCGTGGTGATCGGCGCCTTCCAGTCGCTCGCCAACGAGGTGGACCCCGAGGGGGCGCGGCGGCACGGCATCAACGTGGTGCGGCGGATCTCCGGCGGCGGCGCGATGTTCATGGAGGCGGACAACTGCGTCACGTACTCGATGCACGTCCCGTCGTCGCTGGTCGACGGGCTGGAGACGGCGGAGTCCTACCCGTTCCTGGACGAGTGGACCATGGACGCGCTCTCCCGACTCGGCGTGCACGCGTTCTACCAGCCGCTCAACGACATCGCCACGGACCAGGGGAAGATCGGCGGCGCCGCGCAGAAGCGGGTGGGCACGGCCGGGCTGCTGCACCACGTGACGATGAGCTACGACATCGACGCGGACAAGATGCTCGAGGTGCTGCGCATCGGCCGGGAGAAGCTGCGCGGCAAGGGCGTGACCTCGGCGAAGAAGCGCGTGGACCCGCTCCGGCGCCAGACCGGCGTCTCCCGCGCCGAGATCTGGGAGACCATGATGACCACCTTCGAGGAGCGCTACGGCGCCCGCCGCGTCGAGCTGGACGAGGCCACCCGTGAGGAGGCCGAGCAGCTGGCCCGCACCAAGTTCGCGACCCCGGAGTGGACCGCGCGGGTGCCCTGAGCCGCCTGACGGCGTCCCGGCACCGTCCGGCACGCTTCCGTCCGGGGGCGGTTTGCGGTGGTATTCGACGTGAATACCGCCCGAAACCGCCCCCGACGCGTCGAGGTGTGGCGGGGCGGCTCTGTCAGGATCGGACCATGACCCCCGACGACGACGCCCCCGTCCGCCTGATCGCCCGCTCCGACGCCCCGGGGCGCCCACGGTCGACCGTGGACGTCCACTGCGCCCTCGAGCTGGAGCTGGCCTCCGGCCGCCGCGTGCCTCTGCTCACGGACCGCGGCTGGACGAGCCGGGCGGCGGCCGCACGCCTGCCCAGGAGGAGACGCGACACTGGGACGCGCTGGCAGCGGTCGCGGCCGAGGCCGGGGTGCCGGTGGGTGCCGCAACGTTGCGCGAGCTGCCGCTGGTGGGGGAGACCTCGCCCGAGCTGGCCGCCCTCGTGGACCGGGCGCACCGCGAGGCCCGCGCCCTGAACCGGCTGCTCGGCGTCCACCCGCTGGCCCTCGGCACGGTCGCGCCGGCCGACGTGCTGGGCGCCGACGCGACCGCCGCGCTGCGGACCGGGCTGGCCGCGGGACTCGGCGTCGCGCCGACGGCGTGGGAGGACCCGGGCGTCGTGCTCGCGCCCGCCGCGGACGCCGACCCGGAGCTGCTGCACGTGGTCCTGCTCCACACGACCGCGGTGGTCGCCGGGCCACCCGCACTCGTGGCCCGCCTCGCGGACGCCGACGTCTCCGACCTGCTCGACGACGCCTCCCTCGGCGCGCACCTGCGCGGCCCGGTGGAGGACGTGTCGGCGGCCTGGCTCCACGCGGCCGACCGGCAGGCGCTGTCTCTCGACCCGGACGGCGGGGCCGCGCACGTGGCGCGCCACGCCGAACTGACGGCCGTGCTGGAGACGCGGCCCGTCGTCGTCGAGCGGGTGGGGATGCGCGACCGGGACGCCCAGCGCGCCGCCGACGCCGTGGGCCTGCGCCGGGTGGGCCGGGAACGCGTGCTCCGCGTTGCCGCGCCCTGAGCTGGAATGGTCACGACACACCGCCTCGCCCGAGGGGAGGCGGCGTGTCGTGACCACTCTGCGCGGGAGGGCTTACCGCTCAGCCCGCCGGCTGCACCGCCTGCACGCGCAGGGACCGCCGCAGGGCGTCCGTGTGCTCCACGACCAGGCGCCGCAGGGCCCCCGGGGCGTCGGGGTGCTCGTCCAGCCAGCGCTGGGCCGCGGCCAGCGTCGGGTGCGACTCCTGCGCGTCGGCGCCGCCGGCCACCGCGTCCTGGCGGCCCGGGAACAGCCCGCCGATCGCGCGCGAGGCCAGCCCGTTGGACCGCGAGGCCCACACCGAGGTCAGGCGCGGCCAGAAGCCGGACTCGTAGGGGGCGAGGAGCTCGACCCCGCCCGCGGCGAAGCCGGCCGCCGTGGCCGAGAGCAGGTCGTTGGACAGCTCCGTGCCGGTGGTCGTGCGGCCGGACATGACCGCCTCCCACGCGGCGGCCTTGACCTCGGCCTCGGGGCGGGCGGCTGCGGCGAGCCGGTGCCACGTGACGGTCTGCGCCGTGCGGCCGGCCTCGAGCTCCGCGTCCAGGCGGTCCTGGTCGGCCCGGCCGGTCGCGGCGAGGGCCTGGAGCACGAGCCAGCGCAGCTCCGCGTCGACCGCCAGGCCCGGCGCGAACGCCGCCGCGTCCTCGCCGAGCAGGGCGGCCTCGAGGGCCGCGGCCATCCCGACGTCGGCCCGCGCCAGCGTCGCCCACGTGCGGGCCGCGGTGCGCTGGCGGTCGGAGCCGGCCTCGAGCGTGCGGGTCTGCTCGGCCAGGACCTCGCCCAGCCGGGACCGCAGCGCGTCACGGTCCTCGGCGCGGGCGTACTGGCCCACGGCCGCGGCGGCCTGCGCCAGCACCTGCGCGTGCACGCCCACGGTCGCGATCCGCGCGGACAGCGTCGCCACCGCGTCCAGGAACCGGGCGACCGGCAGCTCGCCGTCGCGGGTCATCGACCACAGGGCGGCCCACACGGTGGCCTCCGCGAGCGGGTCCGCGATGGGGTGCGTCAGGGCCGCGCGCAGCGAGCCCGCGTCGAGCGCGACGGCGGCGTAGGTGAGGTCCTCGTCGTTGGGCAGCACGAGGCGGACGCCCCCGGGCACCTCGAGGTCCGGCAGGGGCACGGCCGCGCCCTCCGCCCCACCCGGCACATCGGCGGTGACCTGGGCGGTGCGGCGCAGGACGCCGTCCTGCCCGGGCGTGAAGACGCCGACCTTCAGCACGTGCGGGCGGAGGATCGGCCCGCCCGTGACCGGGTCCGCGCCCTCCTGGCGCAGCACCGGGGCGTCGCCGTCGACGTCGACCCGCAGCCGGGGCACGCCGGAGGTGTGCAGCCACGCGTCCGCCCACGCGCGCATGTCCCGCCCCGAGGCGGCCTCGAGGACCGCCATGAAGTCGGCGAGGGAGGCGTTGCCCCACGCGTGGGCGGCGAAGTAGCGATGTGCGGCGTCGAGGAACGCGTCACGGCCCACGTAGGCGGCCAGCTGCTTGAGCACGGAGGCGCCCTTGGCGTAGGTGATCCCGTCGAAGTTCTGACGGGCGGCCTCGAGGTCGACGATGTCCGCGACGATGGGGTGCGTCGTCGGCATCTGGTCCTGCACGTACGCCCAGGCCTTGCGGCGGGACGCGAAGGTCACCCACGCGGTCCGGAAGTCGGTGGCCTCGTCCACGCCGAGGGCGCCCATGTAGTCCGCGAACGACTCCTTGAGCCACAGGTCGTCCCACCAGTGCATCGTCACGAGGTCGCCGAACCACATGTGCGCCATCTCGTGCAGGATCACGTTGGCGCGGCCCTCGTACTGGACCGCGGTGGCCCGCGAGGTGAACACGAAGTCCTCGGTGAAGGTCACGAGGCCCGGGTTCTCCATGGCGCCGAGGTTGTACTCGGGCACGAACGCCTGGTCGTACTTGCCCCACGGGTACGCGACGCCGAAGAGGTCGTGGAAGAACGTCAGCCCCCGCTTCGTCACGTCGAACACGGCCTCGGGGTCGAACGCGTCGGCCATCGTGCGCCGGGTGAACAGCCGCAGCGGCACGGCCTGCGCACCGCTGGCCGGGTGACCGTCCCAGGCGTCCTCCCACTGCGCATAGGGGCCGGCGAGCAGCGTCGTGATGTAGGTGGACTGGGGGAGCGTCGGGGCGAACTCCACCCGGACGACACCGTCCCCGGTCGGCGTCCGGGAGACCTCCGGCCGGTTCGAGGCCAGCACCCAGTCCTCGGGTCCGGTGAGGGAGAAGGTGAAGGCGGCCTTGAGGTCCGGCTGCTCGAAGTCCGGGAACACGCGGCGCGCGTCGGCGGGCTCGTACTGGGTGTAGAGGTAGACCTCGCCGTCGGCGGGGTCCGTGAAGCGGTGCAGGCCCTCGCCCGACCGGGAGTACACGGACCGGCCGACCAGCTCGACCACGTTCTGCGCCGCCAGGTCGGGCAGCAGCACCCGGGCCTCGCCCACGACCTCGGCCACGTCCAGCGCCGTGCCGTTGAGGGTCACCGACTCCACGCCGCCGTGGATCCAGTCCAGGTGGGTCTGCGCGCCGGGCTCGGCGCACGCGAAGCGGATCACGGTGCGGACCGGATAGGTGTCGGCGGCGGCGTCCCGGGCGTCGGAGAGGTCCACGTCCACGACGTAGTCCTGCACCGTGAGCAGGCGGGAGCGGTCCGCGGCCTCCGCGCGGGTGACGTTGGTGGCGTCGAGGTCGGGGGTGGTGTCGGTCAAGGCGAGCCTCCGGTCGGGGATCCAGCGGGGACGGCGACGCGCGGACACACCGGGGCGTGCCCGCGCGTCGGCGGTGGTCCGGGACCGGCGGCCCGGGGCCGCGTCAGTGCGGCGTCGGGACGGGCTGGCCCTTGGAGAGCACCGTCAGCCCGGATTCTG
Source organism: Micrococcus sp. APC 4021 (assembly GCF_030407635.1). Taxonomy (NCBI): domain Bacteria; kingdom Bacillati; phylum Actinomycetota; class Actinomycetes; order Micrococcales; family Micrococcaceae; genus Micrococcus; species Micrococcus sp. APC 4021. The sequence continues at coordinate 18,236 of NZ_JASDCZ010000008.1, read as the reverse complement.
TCACGGTGTAGCCGTTCGCCTCGTCCTCCGCCCGGTCGAAGCCGATGCGCGCGCCCGGGGGCACGACCACGTTCTTGTCCAGGATCGCGTTGCGCACGTGGGCCCCCTCGCCGATCACGACGGAGTCCAGCAGCACCGACTGCTCCACCCACGCCTCGTTGTGCACGCGCACGTCCGTGGAGAGCACGGACTGGGCCACGGTGCCGCCGGAGATGACCACGCCCTGGGAGAGGATCGAGTCGTTCGCCGAGCCGGGGCGGCGGGTGGATGAGCGCACGAGCTTGGCGGGCGGGGAGACGGACTGGCGGGTGTAGAGCGGCCACTCGCGGTTGTAGAGGTTGAACTCCGGCCACGGCTGCACCAGGTCCATGTGCGCGTCGTAGTAGGAGTCCAGGGTGCCGACGTCCCGCCAGTAGTGCTTGCCGGCCGTGCCCCCGGGCACCTCGTTGGCGGTGAAGTCGTACACCCCGGCCTCGCCACGCTCCACGAACAGCGGGATGATGTCCCCGCCCATGTCGTTGTTCGACTCGGGGTTCTCCTCGTCCTGGTTCAGCGCCGCCACGAGGGCGTCGGTGTCGAACACGTAGTTGCCCATCGAGGCCAGGAACTGCGTGGGGTCGTCCGGCAGGCCGGGGGTCGTCTCCGGCTTCTCCACGAACGCCGAGATCCGCGTCCTGTCCTGTGGGTCCGTCTCGATCACCCCGAACGAGGAGGCCAGCTCGAGCGGCTGGCGCACCGCGGCCACGGTCGCCTTGGCGCCCGAGGCGATGTGCTGGTCCACCATCTGCTGGAAGTCCATGTGGTAGACGTGGTCCGCGCCGATGACGACGACGATGTCCGGCCGTGCGTCGTGGATCAGGTTCATGGACTGATAGATGGCGTTCGCGCTGCCCGTGAACCAGTCCTTGCCCCGGCGCTGCTGTGCCGGCACGGAGGCCACGTAGTTGTTCAGCAGCGTGGACATCCGCCACGTCTCGGAGATGTGGCGGTCCAGCGAGTGCGACTTGTACTGCGTCAGCACGACGATCTCGCGGTACCGGCTGTTGACCAGGTTGGACAGCGCGAAGTCGATGAGGCGGTACGTGCCGCCGAACGGGACGGCCGGCTTGGCACGGTCGGCCGTCAGCGGCATCAGGCGCTTGCCCTCACCGCCCGCCAGCACGACCGAGAGGACCTTCTTCTGCACCATCTGCGTCACTCCTCGTGAGCCGGGTCGTCGCGACCCGCACGCGTGCTCGGGGCGTGCGGGGCATCCGTGCCGCCAGACTATCGACCCCCGCCGGGCTGAACTAGGTTGGGGGCGTGCGCATCGACATCGTGAGCAAAGAGTTCCCCCCGTCCATCTACGGCGGTGCCGGCGTCCACGTCGCCGAGCTGACCCGTGTCCTGGCCTCCCGCGCCGACGTCCGCGTGCACGCCTTCGGCGCGCCGCGCGACCCGGACTACCACGGGGCCCGCGTCCTGACGTACCCGAACCCGCCCGGGTTCGACGCCGCCAACGGGGCCGTGCAGACCCTGGCCACCGACCTCACGATCCTCGGCGACCTCGAGGGCGCCGACGTCATCCACTCCCACACCTGGTACGCCAACCTGGCCGGCCACCTCGGCAAGCTCCTGCACCAGACCCCCCACGTCCTCTCCGCGCACTCCCTCGAGCCGCTGCGCCCCTGGAAGGCGGAGCAGCTCGGCGGCGGCTACGCCCTGTCCAGCTGGGCCGAGCGCACGGCGTACCTCGGGGCGGACGCGGTCATCGCGGTCTCGGACGGCATGCGCCGGGACATCCTGGCCTGCTACCCGGACGTGGACCCGGCGAAGGTGCACACGGTCCACAACGGCATCGACACGCAGGTCTGGACCCCGCAGACCGGCACCGCCGCACTGGAGAAGTACGGAATCGACCCGGACAAGCCCTCCGTCGCGTTCGTCGGCCGCATCACGCGCCAGAAGGGCGTGCCCCACCTGCTCCGTGCGGCCCTGCGGCTGCCGGAGGACGTCCAGCTCGTGCTGTGCGTGGGCGCCCCGGACACCGCGGAGCTGGCGCACGAGGTGAACGAGTTGATCTCCGAGCTGCGGCGCACCCGCCAGGGCGTCGTCGTGATCGAGGGGATGATCCCGCGCCACGAGGTGATGGAGATCCTCACGGCCGCCACCGTGTTCGCCTGCCCCTCGGTCTACGAGCCGCTGGGCATCGTCAACCTCGAGGCGATGGCGTGCGGCACCGCCGTCGTCGCCTCCGCCGTGGGCGGCATCCCGGAGGTCGTGCAGGACGGCGAGACCGGCCTGCTCGTCCCCTTCGAGCAGGTCGACGACGGCACGGGGGCGCCCGTGGACGAGGAGAGGTTCGCCGCCGACTTCGCGGCCGCGCTCACCCGCGTCGTGGAGGACCCGGAGCGCGCCCGCGCGATGGGTGAGGCCGGCCGGGCCCGCGCGATCGAGCACTTCTCGTGGGAGACCATCGCGGAGCGCACGATCGAGGTCTACGAGGCCGTGCTGCGCTGAGCCCGCCCGACCACGCACACGGGCCCCCGCCACCGCGAGGTGACGGGGGCCCGTGTGCGTCCGGGGACGGCCACGGTCAGCCGCGGCGACCCCGCGCCGCCTTCTCGCGGGCGCGCACGGCCTTCTCATCCTCCGGCTCCTCGCCGGCGGCCCGGCGGGCCGTGAACCAGGCGTGGGCCTCCTCCTGGCGCTGGGTCTCGGCGTCCGTGGCCACCGCCATGCGCAGGTGCTCGGGCTCGAGGCCGAACGCCTCGACGAGCTCGAGGGCGAAGGGGCGCAGCCGCTCGGCCAGCCGGTTGACGTAGCCGCGCAGGGCCCGGGCGCGCTGGCTCGAGACGCGGCCGTGGGCCACGAACCAGCCGAGGTCGTCCTCGATGAGGCGCAGCGCGAACAGGTCGCGCAGCCACGTCAGGACGGTCTTCGTGGTCTCATCCGTGATGCCCTCCAGGGCGCGGGTGAAGGCCTCCCACTGCAGAAGCTCGCCGTGGTTGCGGGCGGCCTCGATGAGCTCGTGCTGGCGCGTGTTGAACGCCTCCGCCTGCGCCGCCTGGCCCTTGCCCCGGGCCCCCGAGAGGGTGCCGGCGATGTCGGCGGTCTTGGCACGGACGCGCTCGGTGAGCAGCTCATGCTGGACGGCGGGGTCCTTGAACCAGTTCGCCGAGCGGCGCTCGGACCCGCCGTCGGCCACGGACTGGACGGCCTTGTGCAGGCCCGCACGGTGGAGGGCGTCCGAGGCCTGGTGGACCACGTAGCGGGAGAGGGCGCCCACATTGAGACGTCCGAACTCCTTCGAGTAGTCGGTCAGCAGGCGCTTGCCCACCAGCTGCAGGAGCACCGTGTTGTCACCCTCGAACGTGACGTACACGTCCAGGTCGGCGCGCATCTGGGCCACCCGGTTCTCAGCGAGGAACCCGGCGCCGCCGCACGCCTCGCGGGCCTCCTGCAGGGTGTCCAGGGCGTGCCACGTGGTCAGCGGCTTCACGGCCGCGGCGAGCGTCTCGAGCTCCTGCCGGTCCACGTCCGTGTCGGAGCGGCCGGAGAAGACGTCGTCGAACTTCTCCACGAGCTCGTTGGAGGAGAAGGCGTCCGCGTAGGCGCGGGCCAGGCGGTCGATGAGGCGGCGCTGGTGGTTCTGGTAGTCCAGCAGCACCTCCTCCCGCTGCGGGTCGGAGGCCTTGAACTGGCGGCGCTGCTCCGCGTAGGCCAGCGCACCGTGCAGGCCGAGGAAGGAGGCCGTGGTGGCGGCGAGGGACAGGGAGACGCGGCCCTGGACGAGCGTGCCGAGCATCGTGAAGAAGCGACGCCCGGGGGAGGCGATGGGCGAGGAGTAGGTGCCGTCCTCGGCCACGTCGCCGTAGCGGTTGAGGAGGTTGGTGCGCGGGATGCGGACCTGAGTGAAGTGCAGACGGCCGTTGTCGATGCCGTTCAGTCCGCCCTTGAGGCCGTCGTCCTCGCCGCCCACGCCGGGCAGGAAGGCGCCCTTCTCGTCCCGGATGGGGACGTAGAAGCAGTGCACGCCGTGGTTGACGCCCCGGGTGATCAGCTGCGCGAAGACCGTGGCCGCCCTGCCGTGCAGCGCGGCGTTGCCGAGGTAGTCCTTCCAGGCGCCCTTGAACGGGGTGTGGATGACGAACTCCTGGGTCGCCTCGTCGTACGTGGCGGTCGTCGCGATCGAGGCGACGTCCGAGCCGTGCCCGATCTCAGTCATGGCGAAGGCGCCCGGGACGCTCAGGTCCATCGCGCCCGGCAGCCACCGGCGGTGGTGCTCCGCGGTGCCCAGGTGCAGGATCGCCGAGCTGAACAGGCCCCACTGCACACCGGCCTTGATCTGCAGGGAGGGGTCGGCGAGCACGAGGTCACCGAAGGCGGCGAGGTTGCCGCCGTGGTTGTCCTCGCCGCCGAACTCGCGCGGGAAGGCGCGGTGGACCGCGTTGCGCTCCACGAGGACGCCCAGCTGCCGCAGGACGCGGGCGCGGTGCTCGTCCATGCCGAGCAGCGGGTCGCGCCACAGGGCGGGATCCTTGACCAGTTCGCGGGATTCGCGGCGCTCCGCGGCCCAGCGGCCGAGGAGGGCCTCCTCGAGGGCCGCGGCGTCGAGGGAGCCGGGCGTCGGCCGCTCGGGCGCGATCTCGGCGACGTCGGAGGGAACCTCGGTGCTGGGCGTCGAGGACTGGGGGGCGAGCTTCTCGTGGACGGTCATGACGATGCTCCTGTTCGTGAGTGGGGGCGGGCGCGGTCGGCGTCCGCCGCCGCGGGTTCGAGGGCGGCGCCGGGCGCGGCGCCGATGAGGCCGGTGAGCAGCCAGTCGGCGATGGCGCGGGCCATCGCCTCGACCGGGATGCGACCGGCGGCCGGGGTCCGCAGCCAGGTCTCGGCGGCGGCCCGGACGAGGCCGACGGCGGCGCGCGGCCACAGGGCGAGCGGGTCCGCCGGCGCCGGGGCGTGGCCCCGCGCGGCCATCCCGCGCGCCAGGCCCGACTCGAGCATGGCGTAGACGCGCTCGAGGAACGGGCCCAGCACAGGGGCCTCGGCCGCGGCGGGGGACGGGGCGACGGCGAACGCGTACACCTCGGGCGACGTCGCCGCGACCGTGAGGTACACCTCGACCATGCGACGCAGCGCCTCGGGTTCGGAGACCGGTTCGTCCGCGACCTCGAGCAGGCGGCGCTCCATGTGGGCGGTGACCCGCTCGGACACCGCCAGGCGCAGGCCCTCGCGGTCGCCGAAATAGCGGTAGTAGACGGTCTTGGAGGTGCCCGCGTGGGACGCGATCTCCTCCATCGAGGCCTGTGCGCCCAGGGCGTGCACGGCCGACCGGGCGGCCCGGACCAGTTCCAGACGGCGCTCGGCGCGGTGCCGGTCCCAGCGGACGCTGCGACCGTCCCGGGCGGTGGACGTGACGGGATTCACGAAACCGAGCGTATCAGGTACTGTGGATCACAGTCACCCACCCCGCCGACGTCCGTATCGTCCGTATCGTCCGGGGTGACAACGCCCCCGCCGCGTCGGCGGTGGGCCCGCCGTCGAGAGGACCGTCATGACCCACCACGAGACCCCCGCGTCCGAGACCGCCTCCCGCCCCGCCGTCGCCGGTGGAGCGCTGCGCCCCGCCGTCATCCTGGGCGGCAACCGCATCCCCTTCGCCCGCGCCAACACCGCCTACGCCGAGGTCGGGAACCAGGAGATGCTCACGGCCACGCTCGACGGACTCGTCGCGCGGTTCGGGCTCCAGGGCGAGCGCCTCGGCCAGGTCACCGCCGGCGCCGTCCTCAAGCACCCGCGCAACTTCAACCTCACCCGCGAGGCCGTCCTGGGCTCCGCGCTCTCCGCCGCGACCCCGGCCGCCGACGTCCAGGTGGCCTGCGCCACCGGCATGGAGGCCGTGGGCACCCTCGCCAACAAGATCCGGCTCGGCCAGCTCGACTCCGCCATCGGCGGCGGCGTGGACTCGATCTCGGACGCACCCGTCTCGCTCTCGGACGGCGCGCGCCGCGTGCTGCTGCAGCTCACCACCGCCAAGACCATGAAGGACCGCCTGCGCGCCCTCGCCCAGCTGCGCCCCGGTCAGCTCGTGCCCGAGCCGGCCGGCGCGGGCGAGCCGCGCACCGGCATGTCCATGGGCGAGCACCAGGCCCTGACCACCCACAAGTGGGGCATCACCCGTCAGGCCCAGGACGAGCTCGCCGCGGCCTCCCACCGGAACCTCGGCGCTGCCTACGCCGCCGGGTACATGGACGATCTGGTGACCCCGTTCCACGGCCTGGCCCGCGACAACAACCTCCGCCCCGACTCCACGCCGGAGAAGCTGGCCGGCCTGAAGCCCGTGTTCGGCCGCCAGCTGGGGGACGAGGCGACCATGACGGCCGGCAACTCCACCCCGCTCACCGACGGCGCCTCCGCGGTGCTGCTCTCCTCCGAGGAGTGGGCCGCCGAGCGCGGACTGCCCGTTCTCGCCGAGTTCGTGGACATGGAGAACGCCGCCGTGGACTTCGTCGACGGACACGAGGGCCTGCTCATGGCCCCCGCCTACGCCGTCCCGCGCCTGCTCGCCCGGCACGGGCTCACGCTCGACGACCTCGACTTCGTGGAGATCCACGAGGCGTTCGCCGGCACCGTCCTGTCCACCCTCGCCGCCTGGGAGGACGAGGAGTACTGCCGCGAGCGGCTCGGGCTGCCGGGTGCGCTGGGCTCGGTGGACCGCGCCCGGCTCAACGTGCACGGCTCGTCGCTGGCGGCCGGTCACCCCTTCGCCGCCACCGGCGGCCGCATCGTGGCCCTGCTGGCCAAGATGCTGCATGAGAAGGGGGAGGGCTCCCTCGGCCTCATCTCCGTCTGTGCCGCCGGCGGCCAAGGCATCGTGGCCCTGCTCCGCGGCCGCTGAGCCCCGACCGACCCGACCCGAGAGGACCGACCATGACCGACCGTTACGGCACCTTCGTCGCCTCGCCCCTGGGCCGCCGCCTCACCGGCGCCCTGGGCCTGCCCCAGCCCGTCGAGTTGCGCCGGCACACCCCCGGCGACCCCGTGCTGCCCGGCTCCGTGCTCGTCCTGGGCGCGACCCGCGCAGCCGAGGATGCCCGCACCCTCTTGGCCTCATGGGGCCTTGAGGTCGCCGACGCCCCCCGGGAGGGCGCACGCCACGCGGCGATCGTCGCGTGCTTCGACGGGGTCGCCACGCCCGCGGACCTCGGCGCGGTGGCGCTGGAGATCGGCGGCGCGCTGCGCTCGCTGGGCTCCTCCTCGCGCGTGGTGACGGTGTTCGAGGACCCCGAGGCCGCCACGGACCCGGCCCTGCGCGCCGCCCGCCAGGGCGTGACGGGCCTGACCCGCTCGATCGCGCACGAGATGCGCCGTGGCGGCACCGCCAACGGCCTCGTCCTGGGCGAGGGCGTGCCGCTCACTGCCCCCGGTGCGGCCGGCGCGCTCGCGTTCCTGCTCTCCGGTCGCGCGGCGTACGTCTCCGGCCAGTTCGTGCCCGTCTCCACCGCCGACGGCGCGGTCCCCGCCGACGCGGCGCGCCCCCTGGCCGGCAAGGTCGCCGTGGTCACGGGCGCCGCCCGCGGCATCGGCGCCGCCATCGTCCGGACGCTGGCCCGCGACGGGGCCGTCGTCGTCGGCGTGGACGTCCCGGCGGCGGGCGAGACGCTGGCCAAGGTCGTGAACGAGGTGGGCGGCACCGCGCTCGCCCTGGACATCACGGCGCCGGACGCCGGCGCACGCATCCTCGAGCACTGCCGCACCCGGCACGGCCGGATGGACGTGGTGGTGCACAACGCCGGGATCACCCGGGACCGGATGCTGGCCAACATGGACGCCGCGCGCTGGGACTCCGTCCTCGCTGTGAACACCACGGCCCAGCTGGCCATGAACGAGGCGTTCCTCGCCGAGGACGCCCGGGACGTGGCGGGCCACGGGCTGCGCATCGTGGGCCTGGCCTCCATCTCCGGCATCGCGGGCAACCGCGGCCAGACGAACTACGCGGCATCCAAGGCCGGGGTGATCGGCCTGACCGCGGCCTCCGCACCGGTCCTCGCGGCCCGTGGGGGCACGATCAACGCGGTGGCCCCGGGCTTCATCGAGACCGAGATGACCGCGAAGATCCCGCTCGCCACGCGCGAGGTGGGCCGGAGGCTCAACTCGCTCCAGCAGGGCGGCCTGCCGCAGGACGTGGCCGAGACGGTGGCCTGGCTCGCCTCGGACGCCGCAGGCGGCACCAACGGGGCCACGCTGCGGGTCTGCGGCCAGTCGAAGCTGGGGGCGTGAGGATGCAGACCACGCAGCTGTCCGCCCCGCCCTCCCTCGCCCGGCTCTACGCCCGGGCCGCCAGGCAGGCCGCCACGGACGCCGTCGTCCGTCGGCGCCGTCCCCGCGAGCTCCCGGACCGTCAGGTGGTCGTGACCGGCCACCGCATCCCGGCCGAGGCCGTGTCCGCGTGGCGCGGGGCCGTCGGGTCCGCGGATCCGGCGGACCTGCCCTCGGTCCTGGTGCACACCCAGGTGTTCGGTGCGGCGATGGAGCTGATGGCCGACCCCGAGTTCCCACTGCCCCTGCCCGGACTGGTGCACCTGAGCAACACCGTCCTGCACCACCGGCCCGTCGCGGCGGAGACCCCGCTGCGCGTCACCGCGCGTGCCGTGGGCCTCGTCCCGCACCACGCAGGCACCGCCGTGGACGTCGTCGTGACCGTCGAGGGGCCCGGCGACGACGGCGAGGAGGCACTGCTGTGGGAGGGCGTCTCCCGGTACCTCGCCAAGGGCGTCCACCTCTCCGGCCTGCGTCCCGAGCGGCCCGCCCGCGAGGACTTCGTGCCCCCGACGCCGACCGCCCAGTGGCGCTTCGGGACGGGGGCCGGACGCCGGTACGCGGGCGTCTCCGGAGACTGGAACCCGATCCACCTGACGGGCGTCTCGGCCCGACTGTTCGGCATGAAGGGCGCGATCGCCCACGGGATGTTCCTGGCCGCCCGGATGCTCGAGGGCCGTGAGCCGGCCGGCGCCGGGTTCCGCTGGCACATCGACTTCGAGGCACCCGTCGTGCTGCCGACCACCGTGGCCGTCCGCTACGCGCCCGGGCCCGACGGCGGCACGCGCGTGTGGGGCTGGGATGCGCGGCGCCGGCGCCCGCACTTCTCCGGGGAGATCACTCCGCTCGAGCCCTGACGGCCGGGCCGACGCGTCGGCCCGCCGGGACCACCCGTCCCGGCGGGCCGGTGAGCGCGGCGGCTCAGGCGTCCGGCGTGGGCGACCGCCGCGGCACGGCGGCGACGGCCTCGAGCAGCCCGTCCGCGTAGGCCTCCCACGAGTGACCGGCGGCGTGACGCACGGCGCCGGGCCCCAGCGCGGCCCAGGCGTCACGATCCGCCAGGATCTCGGCCAGGGCATCGGCCCACGCCTCAGGGGTGCCCGCCGTCACGTGGTGGCCGGACACGCCGTCGAGGACCGCGTAGACCAGTCCGCCGACCCGGTGCGCCAGCACGGGCGTGCCGCAGGCCTGTGCCTCGAGGGCGACCAGGCCGTAGGTCTCGGACGCGCTCGGCATCGCCACGACATCCGCCGCCCGGAACTGGGCGGCCAGGGCGGGCGCGGGCACCGGCGCGGAGAACGTCACCAGGTCGGCGACCCCCTCCTGCACGGCCAGGCTCGCCAGGTCCAGCTCGTCGTCCCCCGAATCGGCGCCGTTCACGTGCAGGCGCACGCCCGGGTCGGCGCCCTTGCCACCGGCCCGCTCGCGCAGCACCCCGAGGGCGGACACGAGCAGGTGCGGGCCCTTGTGCCGCTGCACGCGGCCGGCGAACAGAACCCGCAGGGCTCCGTTGTCGTCCGGTGCGCCCGGCCACTGCGCGGCACCGTCCGGCGTGAACGTCTCGAGGTCGGCCGCGGGGGGCAGCACCCGGGTGCGGGCGCGGGGCACGTCCAGCAGCTCGCGCAGGTCGGCGACCTCGGCGGCGGAGTTGACCACGAGCAGGTCGGCTCGCCCGACGATCTCACGCTCGGCCTCGATCCGGGCGGCCGGCTCGCGCAGCTCGGGGTCCTCGAGCATCTTCGCCGCCGCCGTGGTGTGCATGGTCTGCAGGTACGGGGCGTGCGCCGCCCGCGCCAGGGCCGCGGCGGTGGACCCGGAGAGCCAGTAGTGGCCGTGCACGAACGCGACCGGGGGGGCCTCCGCTCCACCGAGGACGGGACCGCCCGGCACGGCGTCCGAGGCGAGCCAGTCGAGGGCCGCGCGGGTGAACTCGTCGCGGAGGCCCGCCAGATCCGCCTTGGCCACGGGAGCGGACGGCCCGGCCGCGAGGTCGACCACCGTGACCGGCGGGGCCTGCCCGCCGGCGTCCAGCATCCGGACCCGTGCGCCGTCCGGCCCCACCGGCTCCTCCGCCCGGGTCAGCAGGATCATCCGCACGCCCCGGCGGGCCAGGGCCACGGCGGCCTGCCGCACGTAGACGTTCATGCCGCCGGCGTCGCCGCGGCCGGGCTGGGCCAGCGGGGAGGTGTGCAGGCTGACCCCGATCCCCACCGGCACGGACGCCCGCAGTTCGGCGTCCACGGCGTCGAACAGCCGGGCCGCCGACGCCGAGTCCGCCAGGTCCTCGACGGAGACCATCCGTCCGGCGCCGTCGCCGAGCGGCACGGTCCAGTTCGGGTACTGGTCCTGGAGAGTGCCGGGCTGGTTCTGGATGCGCCGCTCGCCCACGGCGTCCACGAGCGCCACGCTGTGCAGGGCCGAGGGCGCCTGCGCGAGCAGGCGGTACAGGGCCACGATCTGGCGTTCGCGCACCTCGGGGCCGGCGTCGGGGACGTCCACGTCCGCCTCGGCGAGCAGCCCGCGCCGGGCCGCGGCGGCGAGGAACGCGCGCACCTCCTCCGCCGACCGGCGGCGTTCCTGGGCGACGTCCACGGTGTAGAGGCCCAGCCGTTCGCGCAGGTCCACCTGGACGCCCTCGAGGTAGCCGGCCGTCGGCGGCAGGTCATGCGTGTTCACCGCCGCCATGGCCAGCCGCCGGTAGCGCTCCGGCGGGGTGGGCTCGCCGTCCTCCTGCTCGAACCAGAGGATCGACGTGCCGAGCACGCCGGCCTCGGCCAGGCGACGCTGCACCCACGGCTCGAAGGTGCCGAGGTCCTCGCCCACCACGACGACGCCGGCCCGCTCGGCCTCGAGCGTGAGCACGGCGAGCATCGCCTCGTGGTCGTACTCGACGTACGCGCCCTGGGTGGCGCCGGCGCCCTCCGGGATCCACCACAGGCGGAACAGCCCCAGGACGTGGTCCATCCGGATGCCGCCCGCGCCGCGCAGCACGGTGCGCAGCATGTCCCGGAACGCGGCGTAGCCGGTCTCGGCCAGACGGCGCGGATGCCAGGGGTGCTGCGACCAGTCCTGGCCCAGCTGGTTGAACAGCTCCGGCGGCGCGCCGACGGACATGGTCGGCACCAGCACGTCCCCGAGCATCCACGCGTCCGCGGTCTCGCGGGTGGCCCCGACTGCCAGGTCCACCATGACGCCCATGCGCATGCCGGCCGCCCGGGCCCGCTCCTGCACGCCGGCGAGCTGCTCGGCGGCGATCCACTGCACCCAGCGGTGCAGGTCGACGTCGGTCGCGCGTTCGACGCGGACCCGCTCGGCCTCGACCCCGCCCGGCGCCCAGGCCGGGTCGGCGAGATCGGGCCCGGTGCCGTCGCCGTCCAGGCGCAGGACGGACCAGAGGGCGAAGTCGTCCAGGCCCGGGCCGGCCTCGGCGCGGAACCGCGCGTAGGCGGCCTCGCGCTCGGGGGAGCGGGGCACCTCGTGCACGCGGCGCAGCGCGGGCCACAGGACGGCGGCGACGGCGGCCCGGTCGATCCGGCCGGTGCGCTCCAGCTCCGCCTGGACGCGGGCGCCGGCCGACCGCAGCTCCGCCTGCTCCGCGGCGGGCAGGTCGGCGAACTCGGGGATCGAGGGCACGTGCACGACCAGCGCCGAGAGGAACCGACGGGAGACGGGGGAGTAGGGGGAGTCCGCCGGATGGGGGCCGGGCTCGACCGCATGCAGGGGGTGCAGCAGCAGGAAGTCGGCACCGTGCCGGGCGACGATCTCGGCCAGGGACCCCATGTCCGCCGCGTCGCCGATGCCCCACGAGTCCGCCGAGGTCACCGAGTAGCCCTGCGCGGCCGCGCCCCAGCCGCGGCGCTCGAGGAAGGGACGCGGCGTGCTCAGCCGGGCCGGGGCGCAGACCAGGACCGCGGAGGCGGTGGAGCCGGAGCCGCTGGTCACCTCCAGCCGGTGCCAGCCCGGGGCGAGGTCGGCGGGGATCTGCACGTGGACGCGCTCGCGCTCGACGCCGTCGACCAGGCGGACCTCGGACACCGGCTCGCTCACGCTCACCTCGAGGGTCCGCCCGTCCTCTGTGTGCACGCGGGCCACGACCGGCTCGCCCGCGGCCACGTGGCACGGCACGGACAGGCGGTGACCGGACCGGGCGGCCACGGTGGGCGGGAGCACGTCCCGCCAGGGGGCCGTCTCCGCCTCCTCCACCGCCTCGGCCAGGGCGGCGACCCCGTCCGGACGGACCGACACCCCGAGGGCGGCGAGCACCTTCACGAGGGCCTCGTCCGGCACGGTCTGGGCCGAGCCGTCCTGCCCGACGTACTCGGGCTGCACCCCGTGGGCTCGCGCGAGCCGATGCAGCAGTGCGGGGGCTTCCAGGGCCATCGGGTCCTCCATGCCGTCGTGCGGTTCCACCGACGGCGCCTGCCGTCGCACGGACACCACTCTAGAGGGGACCCCGGACGGGGGAACACGCAGGGCCCCGGTCGTGACGACCGGGGCCCTGCTGCTCGACGAGCGGTGCGCGAGGGGGGACTTGAACCCCCACGTCCTTGCGGACACAGCGACCTCAACGCTGCGCGTCTACCAATTCCGCCACTCGCGCTCATCGGTGGAACCCTGGGAGAGGCTCCGTCGCCCACCGCGTTCCGGTCCTGTCCGGTCCGTCCCGCTCCGGGCAACTCGAGAAAGATAGCACGGGTTCGGGCTAGGCTCAAAACCATGGTCGAGAACATCGTGAACCCCGCCCGCTCGCGCCCCGAGGACCGCGTCGTGGAGATCTGCCGCGACCTCATCCGGATCGACACGACCAACCGCGGGGGCAACGTCTCCGTCGGTGAGCCCGAGGCCGCGGAGTACTGCGCCCGGCTCATGGCCGAGGCGGGGATGACCCCCCGCTTCTTCGAGTCGGCGCCGGGCCGGGTCTCCGTCGTCGGGCACCTGCCGGGCTGGGATCCGGAGGCGCCGGGGCTCGTCATCCACGGGCACACGGACGTGGTCCCCGCCGAGGCGGACGAGTGGAGCGTGGACCCGTTCGGCGCCGAGCTCAAGGACGGCATGATCTGGGGGCGCGGCGCCGTGGACATGAAGGGCATGGACGCCATGGTGCTCGCGGTGCTGCTGCACCTGGCCCGCACGGGCCGCCGGCCGCGGCGACCCCTGACGGTCGCGTTCTTCGCCGACGAGGAGGCCGGCGGCGTCTACGGCGCACGCTGGGTCGTGGACCATCACCCCGAGGTGTTCGACGGGTGCACCGAGGCGATCTCCGAGGTGGGGGGCTTCTCCACCGAGGTGCACGGCTCGCGCGCCTACCTCGTGCAGACCGCGGAGAAGGGGCTCGCCTGGCTCAACCTCACCGCGGAGGGCGCCCCCGGGCACGGCTCGGCCCCGCACCCGGACAACGCGGTCACCCGGCTGGCCGGCGCCATGACCCGCATCGGCGGGCACGAGTGGCCGCTCGTGTACACCAAGACCACGCGCGCGCTGCTCGAACAGGTGGCCGAGATCATGGGCGTGGACTTCGACGAGACGGACCCGACGCCGCAGCTCGACGCGCTCGGGCAGGCCCGTTCCTGGGTGGCCGGCACCCTGCGCACCTCGTCCAACCCGACGGGGCTGACCGCCGGCTACAAGCACAACGTCATCCCGTCCTCGGCCACCGGCACCGTGGACGTGCGCCTGATCCCCGGGGAGGAGGAGTCCGCCCTCGCCACGATCGCCGAGCTCGCCGGTCCGGACGTGACCATCGCACCCGAGCACCGGGACGTCGCCCTGGAGACCCCCTTCTCCGGGGACCTGGTGGAGCTGATGATCGCCTCGCTGCAGGCGGAGGACTCCGAGGCCCAGGTGCTGCCGTTCATGCTCGGCGGGGGCACGGACAACAAGTCCCTCTCCCGGCTGGGCATCACCGGCTACGGCTTCGCGCCCATGCGCCTGCCCGCCGACCTGGCCTTCACGTCCCTGTTCCACGCCATCGACGAGCGGGTGCCCGTGGACGCGCTCGAGTTCGGCTGCCGGGTGCTCGAGCGGATGCTGGAGCCGCGCTGATCCGGGCCGCGGGCGGCGACGACGGCCGGGGCGGCGTCGTCGCGCCCGCGCCTCAGAGGGTCTGCAGGGTCGAGGCCACGCGCATCACCCGGCGGCGCATCCAATAGCGGCGCGCCCCGTCGCGGTAGTGCACGGAGCGCTGCAGCTCCCATTGGCCGTACTCCGCGTGCTCCACGAGGCGCCGTCGGGCGTCGGCGAGGGACTCGTGGGCGGCGACCGTCATCACCAGGTACTCCCACTTCTGTCCGCGGGAGATCGCGTCGAGGGTCGAGGACATCAGCTGTTCACGCACCCGCCCATCCTGGCAGACGGACTCGGGTCCGGCGGCCGGTCCCGCACGGCCCACCCCTGGCCGCGCCACCGGCCACCGGGTTACCGTTCACCCATGAGCTCTGACGCCCGCATGGCCCTCGAGGCCCTCACCACCGCCCTGAACGAACACCTCGTGGCCGCGCAGAACAAGCGGGGCGAGGACGACCCCGCCGTCGAAGCCGCGTTCTTCGCCGTGGCCGACGCCTTCGAGGCCTACGAGGACGCCCTGTACGCGGACACCGAGGAGGTCACCCCGCTCGACCTCTTCGACGACGAGGACGACGACGACTGACCGTCCTGCTCGTGACGGACCGCACGGCCCCGGGTTCCCACCCGGGGCCGTCGCGTACAGTGACCCTCCGTGACGTGGATCGAAGCCATCATCCTGGGCCTGGTGCAGGGCCTCACGGAGTTCCTGCCCATCTCCTCCTCCGCCCACATCCGCATCGTGGGCGAGTTCCTGCCCTCCGCGACCGACCCGGGGGCGGCCTTCACGGCCATCACGCAGCTCGGCACGGAGCTGGCGGTCCTCATCTACTTCTGGCGCGACATCACCCGCATCATCGGCCGGTGGTGCGCCGCGGTCACGGGGCGGATCCCGCACTCGGACCCCGATGCGCGCATGGGCTGGCTGATCATCGTGGGCTCGATCCCGATCGCGGTCCTGGGCCTGCTGCTGGAGGACTGGATCGACACGGAGTTCCGGTCGCTGTGGATCACGGCGACCATGCTCATCGTGTTCGGCGTCCTGCTCGCCCTGGCGGACCGGCTCGGCCGTCAGACCAAGCCGCTCGAGAAGCTCACCGTGCGGGACGGCGTCCTCTACGGCCTGGCCCAGGCCCTCGCGCTGATCCCGGGCGTCTCGCGCTCCGGCGGCACCATCGCGGCCGGCCTGGCCATGGGCTACACCCGGCCCGCCGCCACCCGCTACGCGTTCCTGCTGGCGGTGCCCGCCGTGTTCGCCTCCGGCCTGTACAAGCTGTACACCTCGCTCACCGATCCCGGCACGCAGGGCCCGTACGGCATGGGGGAGACGCTGGTCGCGACCGCGATCGCCTTCGTGGTGGCCTACGCGGTCATCGCCTGGCTCATGCGCTTCATCAGCACCAACTCGTACCTGCCGTTCGTCTGGTACCGCATCCTCCTGGGCGGCGTCCTGTTCGCCCTGCTGGGCGCGGGCGTCATCAGCGCCTGAGCCCGCTCCCGCCGCCGGGCATGGCGGCCCGGCACCGCCGAACCACCCCGATGTGAGGAGTCCCGTGAAGTCCTGGAGCACCCCCGCCCCGCCCACCGTGCCGAGCCGCCCCGACCGGCTGCGGCTGCACGACACCGCCACGGGACGGACCCGGCATCCGGGCAACGACGCCCAGCGCGCCTCGCTGTACGTCTGCGGGATCACCCCGTACGACGCGACGCACCTCGGCCACGCGAGCACCTACGTGGCCTTCGACCTGCTGCACCGCTACTGGCGCGCGGCCGGTCTCGAGGTCGCCTACGTCCAGAACGTGACCGACGTGGACGACCCCCTGCTCGAGCGGGCCGAGGCGACCGGCGTCGACTGGCGCGCGCTCGCCGAGGAGCAGACCGACCTGTTCCGTGCGGACATGGCCGCCCTCGAGGTGCTCGCCCCGGACCACTACGTCGGCGCGACCGAGGCGGTGGGCCTGGTGGTGGACGCCGTCGAGACGATGCTGGCGGCGGGCCGGGCCTACCGCGTGCCGGGCGGCGACGGCGAGCCCGACGGGGACGTCTACTTCGACGTCCGCGCGGCCCAGTCCGCGACCGACTGGCGCCTCGGACAGGTCTCCGCGATGGGCCTGGACGAGATGGCCGCGGTGTTCCCGGAGCGGGGAGGCGATCCCGACCGCCCCGGCAAGCGAGACCCGCTGGACCCGCTGCTGTGGCGCGTGCACCGCGAGGGCGAGCCGGCCTGGGACGGTCGGTCGCTCGGCTCCGGCCGGCCCGGCTGGCACATCGAGTGCTCCGTGATCTCCCGGGCCCACCTGCCGGCGCCGTTCACGGTGCAGGGCGGCGGCTCCGACCTGCGGTTCCCGCACCACGAGTTCTCCGCCGCGCACGCCACCGCCGTCGACGGCCTGCCGCTCGCGCACACCTACGCGCACACCGGCATGGTGGCCCTGGACGGCGAGAAGATGTCCAAGTCCCTCGGCAACCTCGAACTCGTCTCCCGCCTGCGGGCGCGGGGCATCGAGCCGGTGGCCGTCCGCGCGGCGATCCTCGCGCACCACTACCGGTCGGACTGGGAGTGGTCCGAGCAGGTGCTGGCCGACGCCCAGGCGCGGGTGGCCCGCTGGCGCGCCGCCCTGGACGGACCGCATGCCGCCGCCGGCGTCGCCGTGCTGGACGCGGTCCACGCGGCGCTCTCGGACGACCTCGACGCCCCCCTTGCGCTGGAGGCCCTCGACGCATGGGCGGCCGGCACCCTGCCGGGCCTGGCCGAGGCCGCCGCCGATCCGGTGCCGGTGGTCGACGTCGTGGCGGCGCTGCTGGGTCTGCGCCTGCGCTGACCCCGCCGGGCGGGGCCGGGCGTCAGCGTCCGCCGCGCCCGCGAAGGTAGCGCTCGAACTCCCGCGCGATCGACTCGCCCGAGGCCTCCGGCAGCTGCTGGGTGTCCTGGGCCTCCTCGAGCTGCCGGACGTAGGCGGCGACGTCGGGGTCCTCGGCGGCCAGCTCGTCCACGCCGCGCTGCCATGCCCTCGCGTCGTCCTCCAGCCCGCGCGTGGAGACGCTCACGTGCAGCAGGTCCTCGACCGCCTCGACCAGCCCGAGCAGCGTCTTGGGGGAGGGCGCCTGGGCCACGTAGTGGGGCACCGTCCCCCACAGTGAGAGGCTCGGCAGGCCGCGGCGTGCGGCCTCGTCCGCGATGACGCCGATGATCCCGGTGGGCCCCTCGTAGACCGGACGGTCCGCGCCGACGGCCACCCGCACGTCCACGAGCGGCGAGGTCGGGCGGGCGCGCAGGGGCCGGGTGTGGGGCACGTCCGCCAGCAGCGCGCCCAGCGTCACGACGGCGTCCACGTCACGCGCGTCGGCCGCCGTGAAAAGCTCCTCGAGGAAGGCGCGCCACCGCACGTTCGGCTCCACGCCGACGGCGAGGAGCACACGCACCCCGTCCGGCGGGGCGGCCTCGCCCGCGACGGGCCGGCCCTCCCGGTCCAGGAGCGCCTCGTGCAGGGTGACCGCCGGCCAGTCCAGCGTCCCCAGCCCGTCGGCGTCGCGCCGGACCAGGGGTCGAGTGACCTGGTAGTCGTAGAACTCGCCGTCGCACACCCGTCCCGCGTCCGCCGCGTCCCACTGCTCCCGCAGCGCGCCCAGGGCCCCGGTCGCGGCCTCCCCGGCGTCGTTCCACCCCTCGAAGGCCAGCAACAGGACCGTGGGGGCCCGCCGCCCGGCCTCGAGCGCGTCCACGGTCGCCGTCAGGTGGGTCCGCAACGGGCCCAGGACGTCGTCCGGCTGGTCCTCGGAGGTAGCGTCGGTCATGGCGGCCAGCCTAGACACGGCCCGACGACGGGGCCACGGCCCGCGACCCGCCCCGCACACCCCGGCGGCGGCGCTCGATA
>NZ_JASDCZ010000079.1:0-10598 GCF_030407635.1 Micrococcus sp. APC 4021 | reverse complement strand
GGACCAGGCCACGCCCACGTAGTGGACCTGCACGCGGGAGCCGGCCTCGACGGCCGGGCCGGAGCCCTCGATCAGGTCCTCCACCACGAGCTCGGTGGGCGGGGTCTCGCCCGGGAAGTCGATCTCGGGCTTGGTGCGGTCGTAGTCGCGCTGTCCGAAGGACACGGTGCTCTCCTCTGGGGTTCTCGTGGACGGGGTCAGTTCGCCGACTCGGTGGCGGGCGCCTGGGCGTCCAGGATGTCCACCACGAACAGCAGGGGCTCGTTCTCGCCGATGGCCGGCGGGCTGCCCTGCTCACCGTAGGCCTTCTCGGCCGGGATCGACAGGAGGACGCGCGAGCCCACCTTCTGGCCGGCCAGACCCTCCTTCCAGCCCTCGATGACCTGGTTGAGGGAGAACGTGATGGCCTGGCCCGTCTCCCAGGACGAGTCGAAGACCTCGCCGTCGGACCACGTCACGCCCTCGTACTGCACGGTCACGGTGTCGTCCGCGCCGACCTCGCGGCCCTCGCCCTCGATCAGGGACTGGACCACCAGCTCCTGGGGCGCCTCGCCGTCGGGCTTCGCGATGCTCGGCCGGCCGCTCTGCTCGTCCACGGTGACGTCGGGCAGGCGCTCGTCCCGCTCGGTCACCTCCTCGCCCTCGGCCTGCTTCGGCAGGATGGCGTCGATCTTGTAGACGAACAGCTGGGCGGGCTGCGTCTGGGTGGAGGGGGAGGCGCTCGGCGACGCGCTCTCGGTCTGCGGGACGGGGACGTCGTACTCGGGGCTGTACGCGGCGACGATCGTGCCGGCACCGCTGCCCACCAGCATCTCGTGGATCTCCGGGTTCATGGACTTGAGCTGGTCGTCCACGGGCACGGCCTCCGGTTCGCCGCTGAAGTTCTCGGCGACCACCTCGCCGCTGGCCGGATCGACGACGGCGATCGACATCTTCAGGACGTCGCCCTCCTGCACCTGCTCCCCCTCGCCGGCGGTCAGCACGCGCGTGGTGGGCTGGTCGGTGTCGATCTCCCCGTCGATCTCGACCGTCGGCGCCCCGCCGTCGCCCTCCGTGAAGGTGACACCCGTCAGGGCGTCCGGCTCCCCCTGGCCCTCGCCGACGGCCGCCCGCTCGGGGGCGGCCGACGTGGAGGCCGACGCGGTGTCGCTGTGGGGCTGGTCCGCGCCGTCGTCGCCGGTGGCGCAGGCGGTGGCCAGCATCAGGCCCGCGGCGCCGAGGGACAGCAGCGGCAGCAGGCGGCGACGGCGGCGGGCCGTCGGGGGCTGGGGGGTCTCGAACGAACTCATGCGGGTCACCCTAACGGCGCGTCCTGGGCGTGCGCTGTCAGGCGATCCGCTCGAACAGCCGGTCGACGGCGGCCGACGACGTGTCGAACGGGTCCTTCGTCACGATCGCGTGCAGCGGATGGTCGGTGAGCTTCAGGGTCGTCCAGTCGACGGCGTAGTCCAGGCCGCGCTCCCGGGCGCGGGACACGAAGTCCGCGCGCACACGGGCCCGGGTGGTGGGCGGGGCGGCCTCCACGGCGGACCGGGCGGCGTCCTCGGGCAGCAGGCGCGCGACGGCCCCGCGCCGCCGCAGCAGGCGGAACAGCCCCCGGTCGGGGTCGATGTCGTGGAAGGCCAGGTCCAGCTGGGCGAGGCGGGGCGCGTCCCAGCCCAGGTCGTGGCGGGCCCGGTAGTCCTCCAGCAGGCGCAGCTTGATCGCCCAGTCGATGCGGTCCTCGATGCGGGACCGGTCACCGGTGCGGACGGCGTCAAGCACCTCGCCCCACAGGGTGAGGACCTCCCCCACCCGGTCGTGGTGGGCACCCTCCGCGGCGACGAAGGCGCGGGCCCGCTCGAGGTAGTGCTCCTGCAGCTCGAGGGCGGAGGCCTCCCCCTCCCGGAGCGCGATGCGGGCCGTGCCGGTGAGGTCGTGGGAGATCTGCCGCACCGCACGGGTGGGGTGGGCGACGACGCGGTCCCCGAGC
The DNA here is from genome assembly GCF_030407635.1 of Micrococcus sp. APC 4021. NCBI lineage: Bacteria > Bacillati > Actinomycetota > Actinomycetes > Micrococcales > Micrococcaceae > Micrococcus > Micrococcus sp. APC 4021. Next base: position 8,626 of record NZ_JASDCZ010000079.1, on the reverse strand, counting down.
GGGAAGCCCGCCTCGATCATCCGCAGCAGCAGGTCGGTGGCGCCGAAGCGCAGCAGGTGGGTGTGCTCGGAGAGGTTCGTGTCCCCCACGATCACGTGGAGGCGCCGGTACTCGGAGGCGTCCGCGTGCGGCTCGTCCCGCGTGTTGATGATCGGCCGGGACCGCGTGGTGGAGGAGGACACGCCGTCCTGCACGAAGTCGGCGCGCTGGGAGAACGCGAAGTGGGCCGGGCCCTCGCCCTCGGGCCACGTGCCGGCGGGCACGACGCGGCCCGCGCCCACGAGGATCTGCCGGGAGACGAGGAACGGGACGAGCGCCTCGGTGAGCCGCCGGTACTCGGTGCGCCGGCGCAGCAGGTAGTTCTCGTGGGAGCCGTAGGAGCTGCCCGAGGAGTCGGCGTTGTTGCGGTAGAGGTGGATCCGGCCGCCGACCCCGTCCGCGGCCATGCGCTCCTCGGCCTGGACCACGAGGTCGTGCAGCAGCAGGTCCCCCGCCCCGTCCGAGGCGATGAGCTCGTCGAGCGTCGAGCACTCGGCGGTCGCGTACTCGGGGTGGGAGCCGACGTCGAGATAGAGCCGGGAGCCGTTGGCCACGAACACGTTCGAGGACCGCCCCCACTCGACGACGGGCCGGAAGAGGTAGCGGACGACCTCTTCGGGGCTGAGCGGGCGCCCCTGCGGGTTCCAGTGCTGGACGCCGTACTCCGTCTCCAGGCCGAAGATCCGGCGGGCGCGGTCCGCGTCGGTCACTGGCCGCCCTTCTGGACGAAGCCCTTGACGAACTCCTCGGCGTTGGACTCCAGCACCGAGTCGATCTCGTCCAGCAGGCTGTCCAGGCGCTGGTCCTGGGCCGCGGGCTTCACGTGCGCCTGGCCCGCCGCGGCGCCGGTCTCGTCGTCGCCGCCGGACGGGCGTGGGCGGATCTGCTCCTGGGACATGGTGGCCTCCTCGTGCGTCGACGCGGGTCGGTGTGCTCCGTCCGCGTCCACCCATCCTGCCCCACGCGCGGGCCACGTTTCAGCCCCACGCCCCCGGGTTGCCCCGCGCTGGCAGGATGGGGGCATGCGCCTGTGGACCCTTCACCCCCGCCACCTCGACCGTCAGGGCCTGACGGGCGCCTGGCGCGAGGCCCTGCTCGCGCAGGCCGTCCTGGCCGGCCGCACGCGCGGGTATCGGGACCACCCGCAGCTGCTGAGGTTCCGGGAGCACCCGGACCCGTCCGGCGCGATCGGTGCGTTCCTCTCCGGCCTCGAGGCCGAGGCCACGGCGCGCGGCTATCGCTTCGACCACTCCCGGATCGACCGGCCGTGCCCCGCCCCCGACGGCGCGGTGCGCATCCCGCCCGCCGGTCTCGCACCGATCCCGGCCACCACGGGCCAGCGCGACCTGGAGTGGCGTCACCTGTGCGCCAAGCTGGCCGCGCGCAGCCCCGCCTGGCTCGAACGGTGGTCGGACACGCCCGTCCCCGACGTGCACCCGCTGTTCACGATCGTCCCGGGGCCGGTCGCCTCCTGGGAGCGCGCCTGAGGGCGGGCCGCGGTCGGGCCCGGTCTGGCACCGTGGGGGCATGATCCGCGACGAGAGCATCGAGAGCTATCTGGGGCGCCTCGCCTCCGGCGAGCCCACCCCCGGCGGCGGCGCGACGGGCGCGCTCGCGGTCGCCGAGGGCGCCGGACTGCTGGCCATGGCGGCCCGGTTCAGCGCGGCCGAGGAGGACGCCCGGGCATCGGAGGGCCTGATCGCGGCGTGCCTCGGCCTCGCCGACGGCGACGAGCGGGGCTTCGGCGCCGTGGCCGAGGCGTTCGGGCTGCCCCGCGACACCCCGGAGGACCGGGCCCGGCGCTCGGCCGCGATCCAGGCCGCCCTGGCCGAGGCCGTCCAGCCGCCCCGCGGGATCGTCGACGTCGCCGAGCGTGCGCTGGACCTGGCCGAGCGTGTGCTGGACGCGGCGAACCCGAACGTGCTCTCCGACGTCGGTGCGGCGCTCGGCTGCGTCCGGGGCGGCCTCACCGCCGCCGCGGTCACCCTCGAGACCAACCTGGGCCCCCTCCGCGACGAGGGCCTGGAGGGCGTCCTGCGCACCGACGTCGACCGGGCGGACCGTCTCGTCGCGCGGGCGGACGCCCTGCTGGGCCGCGTGCGCGCGGCCGTCGCGGGCTGAGCGCCCGCCCTCGCCTCAGGCCCGCGCGCCGAACAGCGGCGGCAGCGTGGCCACGAGCGCCTCGTCGTCGGGCCGGGGCGCGGCGGCGTCCTCCCACCAGCCGGGCAGGTCGACGGCGGCGCCGACCAGCGGCTCGGCCAGGTGCAGCCGGTGCACCCGCTCCCCCGCCCCGCGCAGCAGCAGGGTCTCCCACGCGGCGCCGGCCACGCGGTCACCGTGGCGGCCCACGAGGTTGCCGCGGGTCCACGCGCGGGTGGCCCGCGGCGGCGTGGCGACGGCGGCACGGATCTCCGCCTCGTCGGCGAGCGTCCGGAGGGCGCCGGCGGCCACGAGGCGGCGGTGCAGGGAGCGGGCCGGGCGCAGGTCGGCGTACTGCAGGTCCACCATCGCGAGGCGGGGGTCGGTCCAGTCCGCGCCCGTGCGGGCCCGCAGGCCCTCGAGGACGCGCAGCTTGGCCGCCCAATCGGCGCGGTCGCTCAGGGACAGCGGATCCGCGGTGGCGTCGTCGAGGTCGATGGCCCAGGCCTCCAGCACCTCGCGCGTCTGCGGATCCGTCACCCCGAAGGCGGCGCAGTGGGCGCGGGCCGCGTCCAGGTAGGACCGCAGGATCTGCAGCCCGGTCCAGTGCCGGCGCACGGGGCCGTCCGCGGTGCGTTCGAGCAGCGGCACCGTGGCCCGCAGACCCGGGTCGTGGCTGATCGTCTGCAACGCGGCCACCGGGTCGTCCAGGGTGAGCCGGGGCGCCGTCCCGGCCTCGGCCATCGCGAGGACGAGCGCGGTCATGCCCATCCGCAGCCACGTGGCGTGCTGGCTCAGCGTCGCGTCGCCGATGATCACGTGGAGTCTGCGGTAGGCCTCGGGGCGGGCGTGCGGCTCGTCCCGCGTGTTGACGATCGGCCGGTGGATCGTGGTCTCCAGGCCCACGGGCTCCTCGAAGTAGTCCGCCCGCTGGGACAGCTGGAAGCCCGGCCGCTCCCCCGCCGGGCCGAGGCCCACGCGGCCCGCGCCCACGAGCACCTGCCGCGCCGCGAAGAACGGCAGCAGGACGGCGGTGAGCTCCTCGAAGTCGAGGGACCGGGCCACGAGGTAGTTCTCGTGCGCGCCGTAGGACTGACCCTTGCCGTCCACGTTGTTCTTGTAGACCAGCACCTCCGGGGCGCCCTCGGCCTGGCCGATGTGCTCGGCCGCCGCCTGCGCGACCAGGTCCCCGGCGGCGTCCCACACCATGGCGTCCCGCGGGGTGGTCGTCTCCGGCGACGAGTACTCCGGGTGGGCGTGGTCCACGTACCAGCGCGCGCCGTTGGCCAGCACGGTGGACAGCAGCAGGTGCACGGGCTCCCCGTCCGGGCCCACGAGCGCCTCGTCGGTCAGCTGCGAGGGGTGCGCCGCCGAACGCGGCAGCCGCCAGCCGCGGGCGTCCACGAGCGGCGACTCCCCCGTGTAGTCCCACTCCGTGCCGGCCACCGCCGAGCCGGACCGGGTGACCAGGTCCGCGTACGCGTTCACGAGCTCGACCGAGAGCACGCTGTGGTGCGCCCCCGGGTTGGCCGGCGCGTGGATGCCGAACTCGGTCTCCGTGCCCATCACGCGGTGCACGCCCCAGCCGGCGGCGTCCCGCCCGTTCGGGGGCACGGCCGCGCCGTGGAACAGCCGGCGCTGGCCCTCGAAGGCGGGGGTCGGGCCGACGTCGACGGCGGCGACCCGGGCGAAGCCGTCCGCGGCCCCGCGGCCGAACGCGCTCATGCCTCGACCCCCCGGACCATGCGCAGCGAGCGCAGCCGAGGACCGCGCCAGCCGGAGGTGCGCGCCCACTCGGCGGGCGCGACCGTGGCCAGCAGGTCCGTCTGGTCCTCCATCACCGCGGCCACGGCCTCGCGCAGGTGGCCCTCGCGGACGCCGAGCGCGGCCGGGGCCTGGCCGGCGGCGAGGTAGTCGCGCACCGCGTGCCGCTTGGCGCGGTCCACGACGTCGGCCACCACGGCGCCCGAGACGAGGTCGGCCAGGTGCAGGGCGTGGGTCGTGCCGGACACGTCCGTCAGCTCCGCCAGCGCGGTGTCTCCGCCGCGGTCGTAGAGGGCGGCGACGGTCCGGGCGATGAGCGTCGCGCGGGCCGCGTCCGCGGAGCCGGCCGCGGCGACGTCGTCGGCGTGCAGGGGCACGTCCGCGGTGAGGTGCTTGGCCATGATCTCCGCGGCGCCGGCGGCGTCGGGACGGTCCACGCGGATCTTCACGTCCAGTCGGCCGGGGCGGAGCACGGCCGGGTCGATCATGTCCTCACGGTTCGAGGCACCGATGACGATCACGTTCTCGAGGGCCTCGACGCCGTCGATCTCGGTGAGCAGCTGCGGGACGATCGTGGTCTCCACGTCCGAGGAGACGCCGGAGCCGCGCGTGCGGAACAGCGACTCCATCTCGTCGAAGAAGATGACCACGGGGAAGCCGGCGTCGGCCTTCTCGCGGGCCCGGTCGAAGATGACGCGGATCTGCCGCTCGGTCTCGCCCACGTACTTGTTCAGCAGCTCGGGTCCCTTGACGTTGAGGAAGAACGAGCGCTCGCCGTCCGCGCTGCGGGCCGAGAGGGCGTTGGCCACGGCCTTGGCGAGCATGGTCTTGCCGGTGCCGGGCGGGCCGTACAGCATGATCCCCTTGGGGGCGCGCAGGCCGTGCTCGCGGTAGACCTCGGGGTGCAGGAACGGGATCTCGACGGCCTCGCGGATCCGGTCGATCTGCGGGCCGAGGCCGCCGATGTCCTCGAATGTGACGTCCGGGACCTCTTCCAGCAGCACCTCGTCCACCTCGGACAGCTCGACCCGCCGCAGCGCCCATTCGACGCGGGCGTCCACGGTGACGGCGTCCCCGTGGCGCAGGTCGACGCCCTCCAGCGCGGGCGCGCGCCGCACCACGCGCTCCTCGTCCGCCGTGCCGGCCAGGACGAGGCCGCCGTCGGGCAGCGCCTCCTTGACGCGCAGCAGCTGACCCGACCCCGTGCCCGGGGCGACGCCGACGATCGAGCTGGACTCGTCCAGCAGCACCTGGGCGCCGGGGGTGAGGCGGGCGGCGTCGAGCAGCGGGGAGACCGTCACGCGCAGCCGTCGGCCGTTCTGCACGACGTCCGCTCCCCCGCGCACCACGGCGCCGGTCTCCACGCCCTCCTCGGGATCGCGCGGGGCGTGGACGGCCTCGAGGGTGGCGAAGGTGAACGGCGGATGCGTGACGGCGTCCAGGTTCTCCTTGAGCGTCGTGATCTCGGCGCGCGTGGCCTCGAGCAGCTCGACCATGCGCCGGTTGTTGCGGGCGGTCGTCTGCGTCTGGGCCTCGGCGGCCCGACGGCGTTCGCTCAGGCCGGCGGCGTGCCGCTGGGCGGACTGCAGCTGGTGCCGCAGCCGTTCGGCCTCGGCCTGGGACTGCCGCAGCAGCTCCCGCGCCTCGGCGAGGCGCTGCTCGGCGTGCTCCGTGCCTGATTGCGCGTGGTGGTCCACCGGTGCTCCGTCCACTCAGTCCTGCTCCCCGGTCGGGGTCCTCCCACCGTACGCGTCCACGCCCTGCTCGGCGGCGCGTGACCGCGCGGCCATGAGGCGGGCCTCCTTCGCCGCCTTGCGCGCCTTCTTGTCCGTGACCGGCCGTTCGCCGAGGGCCTCGGGCGTCCACCGGGCCTCGTCGGCCGGCTGCCAGGCCTCGACGTCCTCGGCCTTGAACTCGGAGACCTTGGAGCGCTTCTTCAGGCGCAGCGCCTCCTCGCCCGAGGCCAGGCGGCGGGCCGTGAGGAGGAAGCCGGTGTGCGCGACCATGCGGTGGTCGGGGCGCACGGCGAGCCCGTCCAGGTGCCAGCCGCGCACGAGGGTCTCGTTGGCCTCGACCTGCGTGAAGCGGCCCGAGTCCCGGATGGCCTCGGCCACGCGGGAGAGCTGGGTGGCGGTGGCCACGTAGTTCAGCCACACACCGCCGGGGGCCAGGACCTCGGCGACGGTGTCGAGGCATTCCCAGGGGGCCAGCATGTCCAGGACCACCCGGTCCACGGAGCCCGGCTCGTGGACCTTGGGCATCTCCTCCTGCGCGTCGCCGAGGTGCACCGACCAGGCGGGGTGCTCGGCGCCGAAGAAGGCCTCCACATTGGCCCGGGCGACGTCCGCGAACTCCGGGCGGCGCTCGTAGGAGTGCAGGCGACCGTGGTCGCCCACGGCGCGCAGCAGGGACATGGACAGGGCGCCGGAGCCCACGCCGGCCTCGACCACGACGGCGCCCGGGAAGATGTCCGCCTGCTGCACGATCTGCGCCGCGTCCTTCGGGTAGACCACCGTGGCGCCGCGGGGCATGGACAGGACGAAGTCGTTCAGCAGGGGGCGCAGCACCTGGTACGGCTGGCCGGCCGAGTTCTCGACCACGACGCCCTCGAAGCCGCCGATCAGGTCGTCGTGCCGCAGCACGCCCTGGTAGCTGTGGAACTCCCCGCCGGGCAGCAGGGTGATCGTGTTGAGGCGGCCCTTCGCGTCCTTGATCTGCACGCGCTGGCCGGCCCGCAGGGGGCCGCGGCGCGCGCTCACGCCGGTGGGTTCGGTCATGGGGGGCTCCTTCGGTTCAGGGACGCCGCGTCGCGTCGACGGCGGCGAGGATCGTCTCGCGGGGCACCACGGAGCGCACGAGGCCGTGCGCGTCGGTCAGCACCCACACGGGGGTCTGGGGGTCGGCCAGGCGGGAGGCCAGGTCGGGACCGGCGGCGGGGACGTCGTCGCGGACGAGGACGGCCTCCGGAGCCAGGGCGACGGCGACCGCGGCCAGGGCGGTGGTCGTGCGGCGCGCCGGGGTGAGGCCCGCCGCGGCCGTGTGGTCCAGCACGCCGCGGGGCCGACCGGCCCCGTCCACGGCCACGACGGCGCGGCGGCCGCCGTCCGCCTGGGCCAGGGCCTCGGCGACGCAGAGGTGCTCGGGCAGGGCGATGGCGGGCGCCTCGACCTGCTCGAGCCGCAGGGTCTCCAGCCGGCGGCTCCAGCGCCCGTGGCGCACGGCGTCGTCCGCGCCCCGCCACAGCGTGAGGGCGACCCAGGCCGCCAGGACGACGACGAACAGGTCCGGCGCGCGGCCCGCGAGGGTCGGGGGGCCGAACACCGCCGCGAGGACGCCCACCGCGACGACGCGCCCGGCCCAGCCGGCCGCCTCGACGCCACGGGCCCGGGAGCCGGTGGCGGCCCAGACGGCGGACTCGACCATGCGGCCGCCGTCGAGCGGGGTGCCCGGCAGCGCGTTGAACGCGGCCAGGAGGAGGTTGGCCCACACCGTGACCTCGAGCAGCAGGGCGAGGACGGACGGGCCGGCCACGGCACGGGCCGCCAGATGGGCGAGGCCCGCGAGCACGAGGTTCGCGGCGGGGCCGGCCATCGCGGTGAGCACCGTGTCCAGCGGTCGGGCGGACGGGCTGCGGAACTGGGTGTGCCCGCCCCACAGGGTGAGCGCGATCTCCTCGGTGCGCTGGCCGAAGGCGCGGCCGGTGAGGGCGTGGGCGGCCTCGTGGACCAGGACGGAGAGCGCCAGGAGCACGGCGTACCCCAGGGCCACCCCGTAGGCGCCGCCGCCGATCAAGGGCAGCGCGCGCTGGATCTGCGGGCCGAACGCGAGGGTGATGACCGCGGCGATCAGAAGCCAGGACCAGGACAGGCGCACCGGCGCGCCGGCGATCGTGCCCAGCCGGACGGAGGCGGGCCCGCTCATCCGGCCCCGTCCGCCCCGGGCCCGCGCGCGGCGGCGATCCGACGGACCGCGGCGAGGTCGGCCGGCGTGCGGCCGGCAAGCGTCGTCCACTCGACGGTCGCGAGCCCCGCCGGCAGCGGCAGCACGCTGGGCACGCCGACCGTCGGCAGGCCCGCGGCCATGGCCGCGCCGACGCCCACCGGGGAGTCCTCGACCGCCACACAGTCGGCGGCCGTCAGCCCCGGTGTCCGCTCGGCCAGCAGCTGCAGGCCCAGCCGGTACGCCTCCGGGTCGGGCTTGCCCCGGGAGACCATGTCCCCCGAGACGACGACGTCCAGCGTGCCCGCCGGCGCCCGCTCGGCCAGTGCGCGGGCCAGTGGGGCATGGGACATCGTCACGAGGGCGCCCGGCACGCCGGCCTCGGCGAGCGCGACGAGCAGCTCCCGGGCACCCGGCCGCCACGGCACCCCACGGACGACCCCCTGGACGACCTCGTCCATCGTCAGGTCGATGATCCGCTGCACGGGCAGGTCCAGCCCGGCCTCCTGCAGGCGGCGCGCTCCCTCGTCGAGGGGGCGTCCCACGAGGGAGGCGGCCAGGTCATCCGACCAGGTGCCGCCGTGCTCGGCCACCAGGCGGCGCTGGACGGCGTTCCACAGGGGCTCCGTGTCCACGAGGGTGCCGTCCATGTCCCACAGGACGGCGCGTGGCAGGCGGCGGGCACGGTCGTCCGGGGCGGGCGCGGGGTGGCGGGGCATGGAGTGCATCCTATCGAGCGCCGCCG
>NZ_JASDCZ010000078.1:0-10630 GCF_030407635.1 Micrococcus sp. APC 4021 | reverse complement strand
GGTCGGCGTCTTGAGCACGAGATGGAACTCTACACACGAATCCCACCGAACACAAAATCAGGGGCGGCACCCGGCGTGCGGTCAAGGGTGGGCGGCCGGTTTCCGCCTGTTCTCGCGGATTCCTTCGGCCTGGCCCGCCCCGTTCGACGCTCCAGCGCCGTCACCCCCGGCCGTGACGTGCACCACTCCTCAGGGCGTGGCCGTCGTGTCCAGGGTCGGCTGGAGCCACAGGGTGGTCAGCGCCGGCACGTTCACCGTGACGCGGGCCGGCTGGCCCTGCCACTGGCCCTCGTGTGCCGCGATCACCTCGGACTGGCCGGTCTGCTCCCGCCAGCCGTCACCGTGGAAGTCGGTCGCATCGGTGTCCAGCACCACCGTCCACTCCCCCGCGGACGGCACCCCCACGCGCAGCCCCTGACGCGGCGACCCCGAGAGGTTGGTGATGCACAGCAGCGGGGCGCCGCCCGGTTCAGCGGCCGGGACCGCGGCGCCGTCGTCGTCGATCCGTGTCTCCGGCACCACCTGCGCCGCGGGCATGCGGAGGAACACGAGCGTGTTGCCGTCGGCGTCGCCGCCGTCCACCCACGAGAATCCCTCCGGGCTGTGGTCCAGCGACCACAGCGCCGGCTTGCTGCGGTAGAGCGCGTTGAGCTCCCGGATCGTCAGCTGGACCCCGCGGTGCGCCTCATCCCACGAGACGGGCCAGTCCAGGCCCTCGCCCTCGGACCACTCGCTCGGCTGCGCGTACTCCCCGCCCATGAACAGCAGCTGCTTGCCGGGGTGCGCCCACATGTACCCGTAGTAGGCGCGCAGGGTCGCCAGCTGCTGCCGTCGGTCGCCCGGGATGCGGCCCAGCAGGGAGCCCTTGCCGTGGACGACCTCATCGTGGGACAGCGGCAGCACGTAGTTCTCCGAGTAGGCGTACACCATGGAGAACGTCCACTGCTCGTGGTGCCACCGGCGGTTGACCGGGTCCTGGGACAGGTAGGCCAGGGTGTCGTGCATCCAGCCCATGTTCCACTTCTTGCCGAAGCCGAGACCGCCCGCGTCCACGGGAGCGCTCACCCCGGAGAAGGCCGTGGACTCCTCCGCGATCATGTGGACGCCGGGGTGCAGGCGGTACACGGTCGCGTTGACCTCGCGCAGGAAGTCGATGGCCTCGAGGTTGTGGTTGCCGCCGTGCACGTTGGGCTCCCACTGCCCGTCCTCGCGCGAGTAGTCCAGGTAGAGCATCGAGGCGACGGCGTCCACGCGCAGCCCGTCGATGTGGAACTCGCCGAGCCAGTAGAGCGCGTTGGCCACGAGGAAGTTGCGGACCTCGGTGCGGCCGAAGTCGAACACGAGGGTGCCCCAGTCGGGATGTTCGCCCCGCCGCGGGTCCGGGTGCTCGTACAGGGCGGTCCCGTCGAAGCGCGCGAGCGCCCACTCGTCCTTCGGGAAGTGCGCCGGCACCCAGTCCACGATGACGCCGATCCCCGCCCGGTGGAGCGCGTCCACCAGGTGCTTGAACTCGTCCGGGGAGCCGAACCGGGAGGTGGGGGCGTAGTAGCCGGTCACCTGGTAGCCCCAGGACCCGCCGAACGGATGCTCCGCGACCGGCAGGAACTCCACGTGCGTGAACCCGAGCCACTGCACGTACTCCACGAACTGCTCGGCCAGCTCGCGGTAGTCCAGCCCGGGCCGCCACGAGCCCAGGTGCACCTCGTAGATGCTCAGCGGGCGCTCGTGCGGGTCCGTGAGACGGCGGCGCTCCATCCAGGTGCGGTCCCCGAAGGCGTAGTCGGACTCGAGCACACGCGAGGCCGTGGCCGGCGGGACCTCCGTCCAGCGGGCCATCGGGTCCGCCTTCTGCCGCCAGAGCCCGTCCCGGCCGAGGATCTCGAACTTGTAGCGGTCGCCGTGACCGACGCCAGGCACCAGCAGCTCCCACACGCCGGAGGAGCCGAGGGACCGCATGGCATGGGTCCGGCCGTCCCAGCCGTTGTGGTCGCCCACCACGCGCACGGCCCGCGCGTTCGGCGCCCAGACCGCGAAGGCCGTGCCGACGGCCTCGCCCGCGGAGGTGCGGACCACGCGGGCGCCCAGCACCTCCCACAGCCGTTCGTGCCGGCCCTCCCCGATCAGGTGCAGGTCCAGCTCGCCGAGCGTGGGCAGGTGCCGGTACGCGTCGTCCTGCTCCTGGACGGGGCCGGTCGTGCCGTCCTCGGTCTCGTACGCCACCTCGACGCGGTAGTCGCCCGCGGCAGCCCCGGCCACGCGGGGCGTCGGGGCCACGCCCGCGAACACGCCGTCGTGCTCGTGCGTCAGCTCCACCCGCTGCCCGTCGCCGGCGCGGACCACCGTGACCGTGCGCGCCAGCGGGCGCAGCACGCGGTAGGTGACCGCCGCGCCGTCAGGATGCGGGTGGGCGCCCAGCACGGTGTGCGGATCGTGGTGCCGGCCCTGCGCGACGGCGGCCAGCACCTCCGGGTCCACGGCGAGCGGGGCGACGGCGGGACGGGGGGCGGCGGACGGGGTCATGGCGATTCCTGTTCTGGGGACGGCGGGCGTCGGGAGCGGCTCAGCCGTTCCGGACGACCCGCAGGACATGGGCGGGCTCGACGTGGGGGTCCAGGCGGACGTACGGGGTGCGGCCCCACCGCCAGCGCTGGCCGGTGAGCAGGTCCTCCACCTCGACGGCCCCGGACGCGTCGCGGTCCTCGGGGCGCAGACGCAGCGCCTCGAGGTCCAGGTCCAGGGTCGCCTCGACGACGTCGTGCGGGTTCGTGGTGACGACGACGATCAGGGTGTCCTCCGCGGGACCGGCGTCGGTGACCGCCTCGGCGTCCCGGTGCGCACCCTCGGGCCGGGCCGAGCGCGTCTTCGAGAACACGAGCAGGTCAGGGTGCGTCGAGGCGTGCAGGGTCAGGTTCTGCAGGTCGCCCAGCGCCGGGTGCGCCGCGCGGATCTCATTGAGCCGGGTGAGGTACGGGGCGAGCGAGGCACCCGCGGCCTCCGCGCCCTCCCAGTCCCGGGGGCGGTACTCGTACTTCTCGTTGTCGATGTACTCCTCCGCGCCCGGCCGGGCCACGTGCTCGAACAGCTCGAACCCGGCGTAGACGCCCCACAGCGGGCTGGCCGTGGCGGCGACGACGGCGCGGATCCGGAACGCGCCCGGGCCGCCGTGCTGCAGGTACTCCGTGAGGATGTCCGGCGTGTTGACGAAGAGGTTGGGGCGATAGAACGCCGGCGTCTCGTGCGAGATCTCCTGGAGGTACTCCGCAAGCTCCTCGGCCGTGTTCCGCCAGGTGAAGTACCCGTAGGACTGCTGGAACCCGACCTTGCCCAGGGCGTGCATCATCGCGGGACGGGTGAAGGCCTCGGCGAGGAACACGACGCGCGGCTCCTCGGCGCGGACCTTCGCGATCAGCCACTCCCAGAACCACAGGGGCTTGGTGTGCGGGTTGTCCACGCGGAAGATGTGCACGCCGCGGGCCACCCAGCCCCGCACCACGTCCAGCACCGCCTGGGCGAGGCCGCCCGGGTCGTTGTCGAAGTTCAGCGGGTAGATGTCCTGGTACTTCTTCGGCGGGTTCTCCGCATACGCGATGGTGCCGTCCACGCGGGTGGTGAACCACTCCGGGTGCGCGGCGACCCACGGGTGGTCCGGGGAGCACTGCAGGGCCAGGTCCAGGGCCACTTCGAGGCCCTCGTCCGCGGCCGCGGCCACGAACGCCTCGAAGTCCTCGACGGTGCCCAGGTCCGGGTGCACGGCGTCGTGCCCGCCCTCGGGCCCACCGATCGCCCACGGCGAGCCCGGGTCCTGCGGCCCGGCCGTCAGCGTGTTGTTCGGACCCTTGCGGTGCGTGGTGCCGATCGGGTGGATCGGCGGCAGGTAGACCACCTGGAAGCCCATCCGGGCGACCGCCGGGAGCCGGTCGGCCGCCGTCGCGAAGGTGCCAGAGGACCACGTGCCGGAGGCCTCGTCGAAGCGGGCGCCCTCGGAGCGGGGGAAGAACTCGTACCAGGCGCCGCGGCCGGCGAGCTCGCGCTGCACGTCCAGCGGGTAGAGCTCGGAGCTCGTGAGGTGCTCCCGCACGGGGCGGGCGTGGAGGACGGCGGACACCTCCGCCGACTCGGCGGAGGCCAGGCGCTGGGCCGGGATGAGCGACTCGTCCTCGAGGCCGCGAACGACCTCCTCGAACACGGCGCGGTCCTCGGCCGAGCGCTCCGCGTCCTCGGCGGCCCGGCGGAACAGGGCGGCGCCCTCGGCGAGCATCAGCTCCACGTCGACGCCGGCGGCGATCTTGACGGTGGCCGCGTGCTTCCACGTGCCCACCGGGTCGTCCCAGCCCTCGACCACGAACTGGTGCAGGCCCGGCTCGGCGGGCCGCAGCGTGGCCACGACCTCGTCCAGGCCGGGCCGGCCCGGACGCATCTGCACGCGCTGCACCTCGGCGCCGGCCGGGTCGAGCAGGCGGACGGTGGCGCGCACGGAGTCGTGGCCCTCGCGGAACACGGTCGCGCGGACGGGGATGTCCTCGCCGACCACGGCCTTCGCCGGGAACCGGCCGTCCAGCACCACGGGTTGCACGTCCGTCACCGGGATGCGCCCCGTGACGGTCTGGAGGCGGACATCGGCTGCGTTGGCGCTCTGGGTGTCGGGCTTCACGGTGCTCACGCCACGACGCTACCCCGCGGCCGCGCCGGTGAGAACGGCCGGCCCGCCCGCCCGCCGTGAGGCGGAGGGACGGGCCGGGGACGGGGAGGCCGGACGGAGCGCTCAGGACAGCATGGTCTTGTCGTCCACGACGGCGCCCTTGATCTTGCCGAACTCGGCCAGCAGGTCCACCGGGGTGCGCCCGGCCTTCTCCTGCTCGTCCAGCTCGAGGATGATCCGGCCGTCGTGCATCATGATCAGCCGGTTGCCGACCTCGAGGGCCTGGGACATGTTGTGCGTGACCATCAGCGTGGTGAGCCGGTGCTCGGCCACCACCTGCCGGGTCAGACGGGTCACCAGCTCCGCCCGGGACGGGTCCAGGGCGGCGGTGTGCTCGTCCAGCAGCAGGATCTTCGGGCCGGAGAACGTGGCCATGAGCAGGCTCAGCGCCTGACGCTGGCCACCGGAGAGCAGCCCCACCTTGGCGGTGAGGCGGTTCTCCAGGCCGAGTTCGAGCTTCGTGAGCTCGTCGCGGAACATCGCGCGCCGGGCGCGGGAGACGCCCCGCGAGAGCCCGCGGGCGTGCCCGCGTCGCCAGGCCAGGGCCATGTTCTCCTCGATCGTGAGGTTCGGGGCCGTGCCCGCCGTCGGGTCCTGGAACACCCGGCCGATCGAGGCCGCGCGGCGGTGGTCCGGCATGCGGGTGACGTCCTTGCCGCCCACGGCCACGGTGCCGGTGTCCGGGAGCAGCTTGCCGGCGATCGTGTTCAGGATCGTGGACTTGCCGGCGCCGTTGGAGCCGATCACGGTGACGAAGTCGCCCTCGGCCAGGTGCAGGTCGATGCCCTGCAGGGCGCGCCGCTCGTTGACGGTGTTCGGGAAGAAGGTCTTGGAGACCTGCGAGATCTCAAGCACAGGGGGCCTCCTCGGGGACGGATGCGGCGGGGGCGGCGCCGCCCGGCTCGCCGGTCAGGGGCATGCCGGCGGTGGCCGGTGCGGCGGCGGCCGGCCCCGGGGTCGCGGCCGTGCCCCGAGTGCGCAGGCTCAGGCGCTTGGCGAAGCCGAAGCGCGGCAGCAGCAGGGCCACGACGACGAGAGCCGCGGAGATCAGCTTCATGTCGTTCGGGCTCAGGCCCGCGTTGAGGGCGAACTGGATGATCAGGCGGTAGAGCACGGCGCCGACGATCACGGCGAGCGTCGCCCAGAAGACCGTGCGCTGGCCGAACACGGCCTGGCCCACGATCACGGACGCCAGGCCCACGAGGATGAGGCCGATGCCCATGGAGATGTCCGCGAAGCCCTGGTACATGGCCAGCAGGGAACCGCCGAGGGCCACGAGGCCGTTGGAGATCATCAGGCCGAGGATCTTCATCCGGTCCGTGGAGACGCCGTACGAGCGGATCATCTCCTCGTTGTCACCGGTCGCCTGCAGGGCGAGGCCCAGGTCCGTGTGCAGGAACCAGTCGAGGATCAGCTTCACCACGAACACACCGAGGAAGAGCACGAGGATCGAGCCCCAGTTCCGGGCCAGTCCCAGGTCGTCGAGCCACGTGAACAGGGTGTCCTGGCCGAGCAGGGGGATGTTGGCCTTGCCCATGATCCGCAGGTTGATCGAGTAGAGCGCGATCATCGTGAGGATGCCGGCGAGCAGGCCGTCGATCCGGCCCTTGGTGTGCAGCAGGCCGGTGACGAGGCCCGCGAGCGCGCCCGCCACGAAGGCGGCGAGCATGGCCAGGGGCACCGGCGTGCCGCCCGTGATGAGCACGGCGGCCGTGGCGGCGCCGGTGGTGAACGAGCCGTCCACCGTGAGGTCGGGGAAGTCGAGGATGCGGAAGGTCAGGTACACGCCGAGCGCGACGACGGCGTAGATCAGACCCAGTTCCACTGCGGTCAGCATGGGGTGGGTGCCTTTCGGGCGGTGCGAGGGGGACGGACGACGGCGGGACGGGATGGGCCGGCCGCCGACGTGCTCCGCGGCGGCTCGGACCCCGTGGTCCGGGCCGCCGCGGAGGCGGGCAGGCGCGGGATCAGCCCTCGACGAGCTGGTCGGCCCTGTCCGTGAGCTCGGCGGGGATCTCGACGCCGTAGGCCTCGGCGGCCTGCGGGTTCAGCACGAGCTGCAGGTTGGCCGGGTCGGCGTAGCCCACGGGCAGCTCGGCCGGCTTCGCGCCGTCCTTGAGGATCTTCACGGCCATCTCGCCGGCCTGCTTGCCGTGCGCCGTGTAGTCGATGCCGTACGTGCCCAGGGCGCCGCGCTCGACGGAGTCGATGTCCGCCGAGATGACGGGGACGCGCTGCTCCTTGCCGTAGCCCACCACGGTCTCCAGCGCCGAGACGACGGCGTTGTCCGTGGGCACGTAGATGCCGTCCACCCCGGACAGGGACTGCACGCCCTGCTGGACCTCGGACGAGTTGGTGATGGTGGCCTCCTTGACCTCGAGGCCCAGCTCCTTGCCGGCCTCCTTGGCCTGGTCCACCTGGACCTTGGAGTTGGCCTCGCCGGAGTTGTAGACGATGCCGACGGTCGTGGCGTCCGGCTTCACGTCCTTGAGCAGCTGCAGCTGCTCCTTGACCGGGTTGCGGTCCGAGACACCGGTGACGTTGCCGCCCGGGGCCTCGTCCGAGGCCACGAGCTCAGCGCCCTTGGGATCGGTGACCGCCATGAACACGACCGGCTTGTCCTTCACGGCCGAGGCGGTGCCCTGTGCGGCGGGGGTCGCGATCGCGGCCACGAGGTCCACGTCCCCGTCGTTGGCGAAGGTGGAGGCGATGGAGGTGACGGTGGCCTGCTCGCCCTGGGCGTTCTGCTCCTCGAACGTCACGTCCAGACCGGCGTCCTTGAACGCCTCCTTGAAGCCCTCGGCCGCACCGTCGAGCGCCGGGTGGGAGACGAGCTGGTTGATGCCCACGGTGTAGGAGCCGTCGCCGCCGGAGCCGGAGTCGCCGCACGCCGTGAGCCCGAGGGCGGCGACAGCGAGGGCGGCGGTGAGGGGGAGGGAGCGGTGCTTCATGAGACGGACCTCGTTCTGATGGTGCGGTGCGGGATGCGCTCGCCGACGGGGGCCCGTCGGACACAGTGCAGACACTGTGCGCGGTGATACTCATCACATGCAAGACGTGTGCGTATCCACGCGACATCCTGCCATGTGATCGGCGTCACCGTGGACACTCTGCCCCCGTCGGCGCCGTGCACGACACCCGCGTCCCCGCCCGGCCGTCATCCCGGGCGGGGCGCCGTGGAGGTCAGCGCCCGCCGGCGCGTTGCACCGAGATCTCGTACAGGGAGATGCCCACCGCCATCGAGGCGTTGAGGGACTCCATCGTCGAGTCGATCGGGATGGACACGATCTGCTGACAGTGCTCCCGCACCATGCGGGACAGACCCTTGCCCTCGGCCCCCACCACGAGCACGAGCGGCTCCGTGGCCAGGGCGAGCCCGGGCAGTGAGACGTCCCCGCCGCCGTCGAGGCCCAGCACGAAGTAGCCGGCCCTGTGCAGGTCGACGAGGGTGGTGTTCAGGTTGCCGGCCTGGGCCACGGGCACCCGCGCGGCCGCGCCGGCCGAGGTGCGCCAGGCGGTGGCGGTCACGCCGACGGAGCGGCGCTCGGGCACGATCACGCCGTCCGCGTCGAACGCGGAGCCGGCCCGGATGATGGCGCCGAGGTTGCGGGGGTCGGTGATGCCGTCGAGCGCGATCAGCAGCGGCGGGGTCCGCAGGTGCCCCTTCTCGTGCTTCGCGAGCGCGTCGAGGGCCAGGGCCGTGGCGTCCGCGTACTCATAGGGCGGGATCTGCAGCACGATGCCCTGGTGCACGGCCTCGCCGGAGAGGCGGTCCAGCTCCGGCTTGGTGTTCTCCAGGACCGGCACGCCCTGCTCGAGGCAGAGGCGCAGGGCCTCCTTGACGCGGTCGTCCATCTCGATGCGCACGGCCACGTGCAGCGCCTTGGCCGGGATGCCCGCGCGCAGCGCCTCGAGCACGGGATTGCGACCGGAGACCGTCTCATCCGTGAGCTTCACGCGGCCGCGGACCTGGTCCTTCACGGGACCGCGCTTGGCGGCCGAGCGCTCGGCCAGCTGCTTGGCGCGGTGTGCCTTGTGGTAGACCCGGTCCTCGGCCTTGGGGGTGGGTCCGCGGCCCTCGAGCGCCTTGCGACCGTGGCCGCCGGTGCCCTTCATGGGGCCCTTCTTGCCCTTGGGCTTGCGGGATCCGCCGGAGCGGGGTGCGGTGGACATGGCGGGACTCCTGCGTGCCGGGGACGGGGGCGGCGGCACGCGGGGCGCCGCCGGATCGCCCTCCAGTCTAGGTGTCAGTCCGCCAGGCGCCATGTGGCGCCGTCGGCGCCGTCCTCCACCACGACGCCGGCCGCGGCCAGCGCGTCGCGGATGCGGTCCGCGGTGGCCCAGTCCTTGTCCGCGCGGGCCGTGAAGCCCTCGATGCGCTCGACGGCGGCCTCGGCCTCGTCGAGGGCGCCGGGCCGGTAGTCGAGCTGGGAGCGGTAGTGGGCCTGCCCCAGGAAGTAGCGCACCGCCGTCGGGCGGGCCATGCCGAGCATCTCCTCGGGGGAGATCGTGTTGCCCACGGACTTGGACATCTTCTCGCCGCCGTAGGTGACGAGCCCGTTGTGCAGCCAGAAGCGGGCGAAGCCGTCCCCGGCGGCCGCCGACTGGGCCAGCTCGTTCTCGTGGTGCGGGAACCGCAGGTCCAGGCCGCCGCCGTGGATGTCGAACTCTGCGCCGAGGTACTTCGTGGACATGGCCGAGCACTCCAGGTGCCATCCGGGGCGGCCGGCGCCCCAGGGCGACTCCCACACGGCGGTGGCGGGCTCGCCGGGCTTGGCGCCCTTCCACAGGGCGAAGTCGCGGGGGTCGCGCTTGCCGCGCGGGTCGGCGTCGGGCGCGTCCTGCATGTCCTCCACGCGCTGGCGGGTGAGCTCGCCGTAGCGCTCCCACGACCGGACGTCGAAGTAGACGTCGCCCGAGCCGTCCTGCGCGGGGTAGGCGTGGCCGCGCTCCATCAGGCGCTCGATGAGCGCGAACATCTCGGGCACGTGGCCGGTGGCGCGCGGCTCGTAGGTGGGACGGCGGACGCCGAGGGCGAGGTAGGCGGCGTCGAACGCCTTCTCGAACCGGTAGGCCAGGGCCCACCACGGCTCGCGGGCCGGGTAGAGGTCCGACGCCTCGAAGTCGGCCTCGTGGGAGTCTGCCGAGCGGTCGAGGATCTTGTCGTCGATGTCCGTCACGTTCCGCACCGAGGTGACGCGCAGCCCGGTGGCCTCGAGCCAGCGGATGAGGATGTCGAACACGATCGCGCTGCGCACGTGGCCCACGTGCGGCATGCCCTGCACCGTGGCCCCGCAGTAGTACACCGACGCCTCGCCGGGCACGAGGGGCTCGAAGTCCCGGATCTGCGCGGTGCGGGTGTCGTAGAAGCGCTGGGCCATGGGGGCGCGGTCCTTCCGGAGGGGCGGGGTCCTGACGGGGCTCTGCCAGCCTAGTCGGTGCGCCGGCGCGGGCTCAGGCCGCAGGGACGACGAGCGCGGTCGCGATCCCGACCAGCCCCTCCCTGCGCCCGATGAACCCCAGCCGGTCCGTGGTGGCGGCGGAGACGGACACGGGGGCCCCGCCGAGGGCGGCGGAGAGGGCGGCCTCCATCTCCGCGCGGCGCGTGCCCACCTTGGGCCGGGGTGCGACCACCTGGACCGCCACGTTCCCGACGGCGACGCCCGCCTCCGTCAGCAGGCGCAGCACCTCGCGGAGCATGTCCGCGCCGGAGGCGTCCGCCATCTCCGGCCGGTCGACGCCGAACACGGCCCCGAGGTCGCCGAGGCCGGCGGCGGAGAGCAGGGCGTTGCACGCCGCGTGGGCGGCCACGTCCCCGTCCGAGGTCGCGGCCACGCCACGCTCGCCGGGCCAGCGGATGCCGCCGAGCCACAGGGGCCGGGGGGCATCCTCGGGTGCCCACGCGTGCACGTCGGTGCCGATCCCCACGCG
>NZ_JASDCZ010000077.1:0-10655 GCF_030407635.1 Micrococcus sp. APC 4021 | reverse complement strand
CGTCGCGGTCGACGACGGCCCCTTCGGCGTCGCCGCCCTGCGCGCCCGCCTCGGGGTCAGTGCGGCACCCCTGACGCGGTGGCACTGGATCCTGCCGCTGCTGGTCACGGCGATCGCCGGCGTCCTGCGGTTCACGAATCTGGCCCACCCGGACCAGCTGATCTTCGACGAGACCTACTACCCCAAGGACGCCTACTCCCTCCTGGAGTCCGGCTACGAGCGGCGGTGGGACGAGGACGTCAACGACGCGTTCGCGCGCGGCGAGGCGGAGCCGCTCGAGGGGGCCGCCTACGTGGTGCACCCGCCGCTGGGCAAGTGGCTGATCGGCCTGGGCATGCTCGCGTTCGGTCCGGACAACGGGGTGGGCTGGCGGTTCAGCGCCGCGGTGGCCGGCACGCTGTCCGTCCTGCTGGTCGCCCTCGCCACGCAGCACCTGCTGCGCTCGGTGTCCCTGGGCGCGGTCGCCGGGCTGCTGCTGGCCGTGGAGGGCCACCACCTGGTGATGTCCCGCATCGGGCTGCTGGACATCTTCCTCTCGTTCTTCGTGCTCGCGGCCTTCGCCGCGCTCCTGGCGGACCGCGTCCACGGGCGGCGGCTGCTCGCGGAGCGGCTGGCCTACGACGTCGCCCGGCGGGGACGCGACGCCCTGGCCAGCGGGCCGTGGCTCGGCTGGCGCCCGTGGCGACTGCTCGCAGGCGTGCTGCTGGGCGCCGGCTGCGCCGTGAAGCTCTCCGGGCTGGCGTTCATGGCGGCCTTCGGCCTGCTCACGGTCCTGTGGGACATGTCCGCGCGCCGGACCGCCGGGGTGCGGCACTGGGCGTGGGCCGGCGTCGAGAAGGACGGCCTGTACGCGTTCGTGGCCGTGGTGGGCGGCGGCCTGGTCGCCTACCTGGCCTCGTGGACCGGCTGGTTCGTCACGGAGGGCGGCTACTACCGGGACTGGCACCGGGACAACCCGCCGGAGGGCCTGCTCGCCGGGCTGGTCCCCGGCCCGCTGCGCTCCCTGTGGCACTACCACGTGGAGTCCACGACCTTCCACCAGGGCCTCACCAGCCCCCACGACTACGCCGCCAACCCGTGGACCTGGCCGTTCATGGGCCGGCCCGTGAGCTACTACTACGAGGGCGCAGAGCCCGGCGAGGGGATCTGCCCGGCGGACGCCGCGGGCGCGTGCTCGGCGGCCATCACGGACATCGCCAACCCGTTCGTGTGGTGGACGGGCCTGGCCGCCGTCCTCGTGTGCGTGTGGCTGCTGGTGCGCCACCGGGACTGGCGGGCCGGCGCCCTGCTCAGCGCCTACGTGGCCGGGCAGCTGGTGTGGTTCCTGTGGCCCGAGCGGACCATGTTCTTCTTCTACACGATCGCCTATGAGCCCTTCCTCGTGATGATGATCGCCCTGGCGCTCTCGCTGCTGCTGCGGCCGGGTCGCCGGCCCGGGCCCCGCTGGGGCTCGGCCCTGGTGCTGGCGTACGTGACGATCGCCGTCGCCGTGTCCCTGTTCT
The DNA here is from genome assembly GCF_030407635.1 of Micrococcus sp. APC 4021. Lineage (NCBI taxonomy): Bacteria > Bacillati > Actinomycetota > Actinomycetes > Micrococcales > Micrococcaceae > Micrococcus > Micrococcus sp. APC 4021. The sequence continues at coordinate 9,153 of NZ_JASDCZ010000077.1, read as the reverse complement.
TCCTGCCCGTCTGGATCGGCGACGTCATCTCGTACGACCAGTGGCGCTGGCGGATGTGGTTCAGCAGCTGGATCTGACGGCCGCGTCGCGGGCGCGGGTGTGCCCGAATGCGCGCCGCACGTCCGAAAATGGATACGCTCGGACCGTGCAGAACCAGAGCCCCGTCCATGAGTCCGCCACCGAGCTCGTCGGCATGCCGCCGGCGGACTCCAACATCACGGACCTGATCGTCGCCTCCTGTGCCGATCGGCCGGACGCCCCCGTGTACGCCCAGCGCAACGGCGCGGGCGGCTGGGTGGACGTCCACTTCACTGCGTTCCTGACCCAGGTGCGCGCCGTGGCGGCCGGCCTCATCGCCCACGGCGTCCAGCCCGGGGACCGGGTGGGCCTGTTCTCCCCCACCTCCTACGCGTGGGCCGTCCTCGACCAGGCCGTGTGGTTCGCCGGCGCCGTCTCCGTGCCGATCTACGAGACCTCCTCCGCCCACCAGGTGGAGCACATCGTCACGGACTCGGGGCTGCGGGTGGTCGCCGTCGGCAGCGAGGAGCTCGGCGAGCGCGTCGCCGAGGCCGCCGGGCACGCGGGCGTGGACGTGGCGACGTTCCCGCTGACGGACGCGGGGCTGGCGGAGCTGGCCGAGGCCGGCGCGTTCGTGTCGGACGACGCCGTCGAGCACGCCCGCTCGCTGGCGACCCTCGCCAGCCCCGCCTCGATCGTCTACACCTCCGGCACCACCGGACGGCCGAAGGGCGCCGTGATCACGCACGGCAACTTCGTGGGCGCGGCCATCAACGTGCTGCACTTCGCGCGCGAGGTGGTCCAGTGGTCCCCGGAGACGACGACGTCGCGCACCCTGCTCTTCCTCCCGCTGGCCCACGTGCTCGCCCACGCCGTCCAGGTCATCTGCCTGTACGCCCGCATCCAGGTGGCCCACTCCGGTTCCCCGGCCACGCTGCTCGGCGACCTCGCCTCCTTCCACCCCACGTGGCTGCTGGCCGTGCCGCGCGTGTTCGAGAAGGTCGAGGCCGGCATCGAGGCCAAGGCCCAGAAGGGCGGCACCGGGCGGATCTACGCGGCGGCCAAGCGCACCGCCATCGAGTGGTCCACGGCCGTGGACGAGGCCGAGTTCGGGGACGGCCCCGGGCCCTCGGCCCTGCTGCGCGCCCGGCGCGCGCTGTTCGACCGGCTGGTCTACCGCAAGATCCGGGAGGCCCTCGGCGGCGAGGTGATCTCGTGCGTGTCCGGCGCGTCCGCCCTCTCCCCGGAGCTGGTGCACTTCTTCCGCGGCGCCAGCATCCCGATCGTGGAGGGCTACGGCCTCACGGAGACCACCGCGCCGGCCACCGTGAACATCCCCGGCGCGCACCGCGTGGGCACCGTGGGCCTGCCCGTGGCCGGGGTGACGGTGAAGATCGCCGAGGACGGCGAGATCCTCATCCGCGGCCCCGTGGTGTTCGACGGCTACCACGGCATGCCGAAGGCGTCGGCGGAGGCGATGGAGGACGACTTCTTCCGCACCGGGGACATCGGTGCGCTGGACGAGCACGGCTTCCTGCGGATCACCGGCCGCAAGAAGGATGTGATCATCACCGCCGGCGGCAAGAACGTGTACCCCACGCCCATGGAGGAGGCGCTGCGCCAGCACCGGCTCATCGAGCACGTCGTGGTGGTCGGGGAGAACCGCCCGTTCGTGGGCGCCCTCATCACCCTGGACACCGAGGCCTTCACCCAGTGGGCCCTGGACCGCGAGCTCAGCCTCACGCCGGCCGAGGCCGCGACGGACCCCACCGTGCTGGCCTCGATCCAGGAGGCGGTGGACCAGGTCAACGCGGGCGTCTCCCGCGCCGAGTCCATCCGCCGCTTCCGCATCCTGGACCACCCGTTCACCGAGGACTCCGGGCACGTCACCCAGTCCCAGAAGCTCAAGCGGGCCCAGGTGATCGAGGACCACGCCGAGGACGTCGAGGCCCTCTACCGCCGCTGACCCCGCCCCCGGACGACGACGGGCCGGGAGGACGCCTCGTCCTCCCGGCCCGTTCCCGGTGTCGTCCGGCGGCGGTCAGCGCACCACGGCGTCGTCCTCCCGAGCCCAGCGCAGGCGGGTGCGCAGCAGCTGCTCGCGGCGGTCCGCGCTCAGCTCACGACGGCGGCGCGTGGGCCACGTGAGCACGAGCGTCACGAGGGACGCCAGCAGGGTCACCAGCCCGACCACCACGGCCGCGTCCACCCAGAACTGCTGAGGGTAGAGACGGATGAGGGCGTCCCGCACGGAGAACGTCCACGTGCCGTCCGCGAAGAACAGCGAGTGGAACCCGGCGAAGAACGTCTCCCAGCCCAGCACCGCCATGACCGCGAGCGCGATCACCGCGAGCGGCAGCCACACGGCACCGGCGAACAGGCCGCGGCGCACCCCGCCGGGGCTGGTGCGCAGCAGGGACGCGATGAGCAGGGCGCACACCACCACGAGCACCACGAGCGCCGCGGTGGCGATCCACAGCACGGTCTTCACGTCCGTCATGTGGTCGACCTCGACCTCGGTGAACAGGGGCGCGCCCTGGTGTGTGAGGCTGCTGAGGTATCGCGGCCCGGCCAGGTTGGTCACGTAGTCCAGCCCGGCGGAGCCGTAGTGCATGCGGTCGGCGAGGGTGAAGCCGAACCGGTCCGCGGGGAACCCGGGCCGGTGGTACTCCAGCCACAGGAACACCGGGCTCGCCACGAGGCGGACGGCGGCCAGCAGCAGGGCGAGCGGGGCGAGGACCGCCAGCAGCACCTGCGCCAGGCGCGGACCCGCCTTGGGCAGGCGCGCGCGCTCCTCCGGCGTGGGGCCCTGCAGGGCCGCCGCCTGCGCCGCGGGGGCGGCGGTGCCGTCCTCGGGGTAGCGGTCGACCGGGGCGGCTGTCCTCGAACCCGCCGGGCGGGCCCCGACGGCGGCGCTCAGCGGGCCGAGCTCGTCGGCGCCGGGCAGCGGCCGCCGGTCGCCCTCGGGCACGGCCCGGGAGGCGACGATGTCGCGGTCGGCGTCCGGGGCCGGGCGGCCGGCGTCGCGTCGGTCCGCGGCCGCCGCGTCCCCGCCGCGCAGCGCGGCGAGGTCCTCGGGGCTGAGCGCCGAGGTGTGCTGGGCGCCGCCGTCGTCGTCCCGGCCCATGGCGGGCAGCGCCTGGGTGCGGTTCGGGTCGTCTGCGGCGTCGTCCTCGACGAACGCGCCGTAGTCCAGCCCGGAATCGAAGTCCTCCGCCCCGGCGCGCTCGTCGCGCCCGCGGCCGGCCTGATGGGAAGCCATGCTCGTGCCTCTCTCGAGTGGGTCCGTCCGCCCGCGGGCGCCGGGGATCAGTAGCGGTAGTGGTCGGCCTTGTAGGGGCCGGCCACGTCCACGCCGAGGTACTCGGCCTGGGCCTTGGTCAGCTCGGTCAGCCCGACGCCGAGGGCGTCCAGGTGCAGGCGGGCGACCTTCTCGTCCAGCACCTTGGGCAGCGTGTAGACGCGCTTCTCGTAGTGGTCGCCGGTCAGGGCGCCGGTGCCTGTGGAGCCGCCGAAGAGCTCGATCTGCGCCATCACCTGGTTGGTGAAGGACGCGCTCATCACGAACGAGGGGTGGCCGGTGGCGTTGCCGAGGTTCAGCAGGCGACCCTCGGAGAGCACGATGATGCTGCGCTCGGCGTCCGTGCCGCCGTCCAGGGTCCACTCGTGGACCTGCGGCTTGATCTCCGTCTTCACGACGCCGGGGATGCGGGCCAGGCCGGCCATGTCGATCTCGTTGTCGAAGTGGCCGACGTTGCCCACGATGGCCTTGTCCTTCATGGCGGCCATGTGCTCGGCCATGATGATGTCCTTGCCGCCGGTGGTGGTGACGAAGATGTCGCCCTCGCCCACCACGTCCTCGAGGCGGGCCACCTGGTAGCCGTCCATCGCGGCCTGCAGCGCGCAGATCGGGTCGATCTCCGTGACGATCACGCGGGCGCCCTGGCCGCGCAGGGCCTCGGCGGCGCCCTTGCCGACGTCGCCGTAGCCGCAGACCACGGCGACCTTGCCGCCGATCAGCACGTCCGTGGCGCGCATGATGCCGTCCGGCAGGGAGTGGCGGATGCCGTACTTGTTGTCGAACTTGGACTTGGTCACGGCGTCGTTCACGTTGATCGCCGGGAAGAGCAGGCGGCCCTCCTGCGCCAGCTGGTAGAGGCGCAGCACGCCCGTGGTGGTCTCCTCGGAGACGCCGCGCAGGGTGCCGGCGGTGCGGGTCCAGTGCTGCGGGTCGCGGGCCAGCGAGCGGCGCAGCGTCTCGAGGATGATCCGGTACTCCTCGGGGTCGTCCTCGGTGGCGCTGGGCACGGCGCCCGCGGCCTCGAACTCGACGCCCTTGTGCACCAGCAGGGTGGCGTCGCCGCCGTCGTCCAGGATCATGTTGGGGCCGCGCTCCGGATCCTCGTCCGCGCCCGGCCAGGTGAGGATCTGCGAGGCGGTCCACCAGTAGTCCTCGAGGGACTCGTTCTTCCAGGCGAACACCGGCACGCCCTGCGGGTCCTCGGGGGTGCCCGAGCCCACGACGACGGCGGCGGCGGCCTCATCCTGCGTGGAGAAGATGTTGCAGGAGGCCCACCGGACCTCGGCGCCGAGGGCGATGAGGGTCTCGATGAGCACGGCGGTCTGCACGGTCATGTGCAGGGAGCCGGCGATGCGGGCGCCCTTCAGCGGCTGGGCCTCCCCGTACTCCTCGCGCAGGGACATCAGCCCCGGCATCTCGTGCTCGGCCAGGCGGATCTGGTGGCGGCCCGCCTCGGCCAGGGACAGGTCCCGGACCGTGAAGTCGAACGAGGCGCCGGGCACGGTGGTGCGGTTGGCGAAGGCCGGGTCGACGTCGGGGGTGCGGAACTCTGCGGAGGTCTCAGTCATGCCCTCCAGCCTAGCGATGCCCCGGACGGCACGAGACGCGCCGCGTCAGTCCCCGTCACGCACCACGCGCAGCCCGGGACGGGCCGGCGGGACGACCATGGGCCGGGTGGGGACCGTGCGCACGCCGCCGTCCGCGTCGACGGCCTCGTAGTGCTCGGGCAGCTCCAGCCGCAGCACCTCCCAACCGCGCGGGGCCGTGGTGCGCCGCGCATGCTCGCCGCAGAGGTCGTACGTGTGCGGCTCCGCCCGGCGCGACAGGGGCCCGATGACCACCTGCGAGTCCGCGTAGTTGTACGTCAGCGTGGCCAGGGCAGGGCTCTGGCATCCGGTCTTGCTGCAGCGTCGCATGGGTCCCACGCCCGCCACCCTACTCGGCGGACGGCCCGGGGCGGTGGCCTACCATGGCGCGCATGACCGCGTCCGCCTCCTCCGATCCCCTCGACCCCCTGCCGTTCCGGGCGGGCGACGCCGCGGGGGCCGAGCCGGGTGTCGAGGGCGGCCCGGCCGAGGCCGGCGTCTCCTCCCCCGCGGGGCGCGGCGGACGGGACCGCCGTGGCCGAGGGCTGCGGCATCCGCGCCCGTTCGGTGCGCGCTCGGAGCGGGGCCGGGGCGAGGCGCTGCTGACCGCCGTCGAGAAGGCGGTGGACCGGCTGGGCTCCCTGGACGCGCCCGGGCTGCGGCACGTGACCGCGCGGGTGGAGCGCATCCCGGACCGGCTCGACGAGCGGCTGCGCGAGCTGCACGCCGGCCGGGAACGGGATGAGGAGGCGCTGTTCGCGCGGGCCGAGCGGCAGGGCCGGGACGGGGTGCTGATCACCCTGTTCGAGCGGCCGCTGCGGGACGCGGCCGACCCGGCCGACCTCGAGGGGGCCGTCTACGGGGTGGCGCTGAGCCGTTGCGCCGACGCGTTGGGCGTGGACCCGCAGGTGCTCGACCCCAGCTGGGGCCGCGGCTGAGCCCGGACCGGGCGGTCCGCGCCGGGCACCGCACCGGTGGACGGGCGCCGTGCGTCAGGCGCGGGCGCGGCGCAGGCGGCGACGCTCGCGCTCGGAGAGCCCGCCCCAGATGCCGAAGCGCTCGTCGTTCGCCATGGCGTACTCCAGGCACGCGTCCTTGACGGTGCAGGCCTCGCACACGCGCTTGGCGTCCCGTGTGGAGCCGCCCTTCTCCGGGAAGAACGCCTCGGGGTCCGTCTGCGCGCACAGGGCGTCCGCCTGCCAGGCCAGCTCGCCCTCGACGGGCTCGGTGGTCACGCCCGGGATGGCGGCCCAGTCGGCGGAGACGGGCTCGGCCTCGGCCGGACGCGCGTCACCGGGGAAGAGGGCGGTGACGGTGGCGGCCGGGGTGCCGGTCTCGCCGTCGAGGTCGTGGGCGGTGAGGAAGGCGGTCGCCTGATCCTCGAGGCTCGCGCCGGCGACGCCGGCCTGCGGGTCGGCGGGGTCGAGGAACCAGTCGCTGGGGACGCTCCGCGGACGAGGTGCCGGCGCGGGATCGGCGTGGTGCGCGTCCTCGACTCGCTGGGTCTGCTCCATGTGTGACGCCTCTTCCCGGGATCGACGTGGCGGCTGTGGGCCAGGTGACCATGCGGTCCGCGCGGGTGCCGGGCAAGCCGGCGGGCCCTTCCTGGCGGGACCGTTGGCCCGGGTTCATTACATCGGTGTGATTCATGCCGAGTCAAACCGAACGGGTGCCACACTGGGCCCATGGTCTCCCTCTCCGCACCCCGGTCCACCGGCCCCCTCGTGCTCCGCCTCGCCTCCTCCCCGCGGCCCGCGCTCGTCCAGGAGCCGGGGGCCCCGGACGAGCCCGGCGCGGTGGACCAGCGCATCGAGCTCTCGGGCCGTGTGACCGTGAACTGGGCCGCCAAGTTCGCGGGCCTGCTCCGCGACGAGGGCGTGGGCGCGGGCGACGCCGTCGCCCTGGACCTGCCCGTCCACTGGCTCTCCCACGCCCTCGCCCTCGGCGTGCTCTGCGCCGAGGCCGAGCCCGCCCTCGAGGGCGACTCCCCCGCCGCCGTCCTCACGGACCGGCCCGAGGCGTGGCCGGACCCGTCCGTGACCGTCTTCGCCGTGGCCCTGCCGCGCGGCCTCGAGCCCGAGCTCGACGGTCCGGCCGCCGATCCGGCCGTCGTGGACGTGGCCGCCGAGATCCGCGCCCAGCCGGATGCCCTGCCCGGCCCCGTGGACCACGTGCGGCCCGCGTCGATCCCGGCCGGGGTCGACGTCGCCCCGGACGACGACGGCCCGCGCCCCCGCCTGACGTGGGCGGGAGTGCGGGCCGCGCTGGAGGCGTGGGACGCGGGTCGGGCGGTGACCGTGCGCCCCTGACGGGGCGGCGGGGTCAGGCCAGGGCGCTCAGACCCCGGCGTCGGGGGTGCGGTGCCGGCCGTGCGGAGGCAGCTGGTCCTCGCGCAGCACGGGCATCTGGCCGGTGATGATCGCGAGGTCGTTGGCGAAGCCGGGCTCCACGTCCAGCTCCTCCTTGAACACCCAGAACCGGTAGGCGAAGTAGCGGAACACGGTGCCGAAGAACAGGCCGATCACGTTGCCGGCGATGAACAGGCCGGTCGGGTCGGTCACGCCCATCAGGTACTGCGCGATCGCCACGCAGCCGGCCTGGATGCCCAGCCCGATCGCGTTCATGATCAGGAACATCACGAGCTCGCGCGTCTTGTTCGAGGAGCGCTTGTTCCGGAACGTCCAGTAGCGGTTGGCCACCCAGCTGAACAGGGTGGCGACGACGCCGCCCACGATCTTGGCTTTGACGTTGGACCCCTCGAGCGGACCGGTCATCATCCACCAGAAGACGAGCGAGTCCACCACGAACGCGGCCGCACCGACGGTGCCGAACTTGGCCACCTCCCGCCACAGCAGGGAGACCATCCCGGTCAGGCGGCCCCAGAGATCGGACAGCATGGGCGTGGACTCCTCGGTTCGGGACGGGGGTGTGGACGCGGGGCGGACCCGCGCAGGGCTGGGGAACACTGTAGCCGCGCCCTCGGCACGAGACCCCCTCGGATCCGACATCGGCCGCCCCTCCGTGACGGAGTTCTCAGCCGGTCCGACTACCCTGTGCGGGTGACTTCCCCTCGACTCGGTGTGATCGGTGGCGGGCAGCTGGCCCGCATGATGGCGGGCGCCGCCGCGGAGCTGGGCGTGCCCTTCCGCGTGCTCGCGGAGGCCCCGGACGCGTCAGCGGCCCAGGTCGCCCCCCACGTGGTCGGCGACCACGCGGACCTGGCGGACCTGCGCGCGTTCGCGGCCACGGTGGACGTGGTGACCTTCGACCACGAGCACGTGCCCACCGAGCACCTGCGGGCCCTGCAGGAGGCCGGCGTCGCCGTGCGCCCCGGCCCCGAGGCGCTGCAGCACGCCCAGGACAAGCTGGTCATGCGCGCCGCCGTCGAGCGGCTGGGCCTGCCGAACCCGGCGTGGGCGCCGGTCGACGACCTCGAGGCCGTCCTCGCCTTCGGCGACGAGCACGGCTGGCCCATGATCCTCAAGACCGCCCGAGGCGGCTACGACGGCAAGGGCGTGCTCAAGCTCGACGACGCCGACGACGCCCGCACCTCCGCCGCGGACGGCACCCTGGCCGCGTGGCTCGGCGCCGGCATCGCCCCGCTGCTGGCCGAGGCCCTCGTCCCCTTCTCCCGTGAGCTCTCCGCGCAGGTGGCGCGCACCCCCTCCGGTGAGGTGGCCGTCTACCCCGTCGTCGACTCGGTCCAGGTGGCCGGCGTGTGCGACCTCGTGGTCGCCCCGGCCCAGGACCTCGACCCGGCCGTCGCCGCGGCCGCGACCGCCGCGGCCGTCCGCCTCGCCGAGGAGCTGGACGTCACCGGCATGCTCGCGGTCGAGCTGTTCGAGACGCCGGGGGTCGGCCCGGGCTTCCAGGTGAACGAGCTGGCCATGCGCCCCCACAACTCCGGCCACTGGTCCATGGACGGCGCCGTCACCGGCCAGTTCGAGCAGCACGTCCGCGCCGTGCTCGACCTGCCGCTGGGCGAGACGACCCCCCGCGGGGCCGGCGTCGTGATGAAGAACGTCCTCGGCGGCGCCCGCGAGGACCTGCACGCCGGCAGCGTCGCGGCCCTCGCCGCCCACCCGCAGGCCAAGGTCCACCTCTACGGCAAGGACGTGCGCCCGGGCCGCAAGGTCGGTCACGTCAACGTCGTCGCGGACCACGGCCTCAGCCTCGAGGAGGCCGTGCGGACCGCCGAGTCCGCCGCCGCACTCCTGCGCGACGACGCCCCCACCACCGGCACCGAGA
>NZ_JASDCZ010000076.1:0-10664 GCF_030407635.1 Micrococcus sp. APC 4021 | reverse complement strand
GGCATCGCGTACAACGTGTCCTCCATCCTCGGCGCGGCGCTCCCGGGCCGAGGTGACGGTGTCGAGGTCCGTGTGCCGGGTCTCGGGGGAGAGCGCCAGCGCGATGACGGTGATCGCCGACGCGGCGGCCAGGTAGTAGCCGACGTAGGAGACGTCGAACTTCTGCACCAGCCAGGCGGCGATGAACGGGGTCAGCGCCGCGCCGAGGATGGAGGACACGTTGTACGCGATGCCGGAGCCGGTGTAGCGCGTGTTCGTGGGGAACAGCTCGGGCAGCACCGCGGACATCGGCCCGAAGGTCAGGCCCATGAGCGTCATGCCGGTGGCCAGGAACGTCAGCATCAGCGGCACGTTCAGCTCCGCACCCACGCCCATGTTCGCCGGCGCGAGCCACAGGCCGAACGAGAGGCCGAACACCACCATGAGCACCGAGATCACGATCAGGGTGGGGCGGCGGCCGAAGCGGTCCGCCAGCAGGCCGGAGACCGGCACGAACGCCGCGAAGAACAGGATGCCGACCAGCTGCAGCACGAGGAACTCGGCGTAGGGGACACCCAGGAAGCCGTTGGCCGGCTTGCCGATCGCGTAGGAGAGGATCCACGTGGTCATCAGGTAGAAGAGCACGTAGGTGGCGTACATGACGAAGGTGCCCAGGATCAGCTCCCACCAGTTGCGGCGGAACACCTCGCCCAGCGGCGCCTTCACGCGCTGGTCGCGGTCGAGGGCGCGCTGGAAGACCGGGGTCTCCTCGAGCTTGACGCGGACGTAGAGGCCCACGGCCACCATCACGATCGAGAGCAGGAACGGCACGCGCCACACCCACGTGAGGAACGGGCCGTCGAGCACCGGGCTCGTGGAGTCGTGGCCGAAGCCGAGCACGAGCGCGAGGAACAGGCCGTTGGCCAGCAGGAAGCCGATCGGCGCGCCGAGCTGCGGCCACATGGCCGCCTGCGCGCGCTTGCCGTCCTTGGCATACTCGGTGGCCAGCAGGGCGGCGCCGGACCATTCGCCGCCGAGCCCCAGGCCCTGGAAGAAGCGCAGCAGCGTCAGCATGGCCGGCGCCCACAGGCCGATCTGGTAGTACGTGGGCAGCAGGCCGATGAGGAACGTCGCGATGCCCATGGTCAGCAGCGAGCCGATGAGCGTGGTCTTGCGGCCCACGCGATCGCCCAGGTGGCCGAAGACGACGGCGCCCAGCGGCCGGGCGACGAACGCCGCGCCGAAGGTGGCCATGGAGGCCAGCAGGGCCGTGTTGTCGTCGCCGCCCGCGAAGAAGATCAGCGGGAACACCGAGACGGCGGCCGTGGCGTAGATGTAGAAGTCGTAGAACTCGATCGAGGTGCCCACGAGCGAGGCGATGATGACCCGCGAGCGGGGCACCTCCTCCGCAGTGGCGACCGCGTCCGACGTGAGATCGGTGGGGGCGCCCGGGTTCGCGGGCGGGGTGGAGTGGGACATGGTGTCTCCCTGGTATGACGGGCACAGGGGGTCGCGAACGACCACGATGTGAGACGAAGATGCGTGTCAGGTTAAGCCTCGTCGCGCCGATCTGCGAGAGTCATGTCCCCGTCGTCCACCATGTGGAACCAGCCCACGACGCCGGCGCTCCCCGCCGTCGTCGCCGGCGGCTCACTCCGCGTCGGCGATGGTGGCGATCACCGTGCCGGCCGTGACCGTCTGGCCCGGCTCGACCTCGAGACCGCTGACCACGCCCGCGCGGTGGGCCGCGAGCGGCTGCTCCATCTTCATGGCCTCCACGACCACGATCAGGTCGCCCTCGGCCACGGTCTGGCCGTTCTCGGCGGCGACCTTCACCACGGTGCCCTGCATCGGGGCGGTCAGCGCGTCCGTGCTGACGGCCGCGGCCACCGGTGCGCCGCGCTTGCCGCGGGGCCGGCGTCGTCCCGCACCGGCCCGCTGGGCGGCGCCGGAGATCGTGTGCAGGGCCTCGCCCCACGTGGGCAGGGTGACGTCCACGCGCTTGCCGTTGACCTCCACGGTCACGGTGTGGCGCGCCTCGCGGGGGGCCGGCTCGGCCGGGGTGAGGGCGCTCGGCTCGATGCGGTTCGCGAACTCCGTCTCGATCCACCGGGTGTGCACCGAGAACGGCTCCTCCGAGCCGGCGATCTCGGGGGCGAAGGCGGGGTCGCGCACCACGGCGCGGTGGAAGGGCAGCACCGAGGGCATGCCGACGATCTCGGCCTCGCGCAGGGCGCGGGCGGCGCGCTGCAGGGCCTGGCGGCGGTCCGCACCGGTGACGATCAGCTTGGCGACCATGGAGTCGAAGGCCCCGGACACGGTCTCGCCCTCCACCACGCCGGAGTCCACGCGCACGCCCGGGCCGCTGGGCATGCGGAACGTGGTGAGCCGGCCGGGGGCGGGCAGGAAGTTGCGGCCCGGGTCCTCGCCGTTGAGGCGGAACTCGATCGAGTGGCCGCGGGGCTGCGGGTCCGTGTAGCCGAGGGCCTCGCCGCGGGCCAGGCGGAACTGCTCGCGCACGAGGTCGATGCCGGTGATCTCCTCGGAGACCGGGTGCTCCACCTGCAGACGCGTGTTCACCTCGAGGAAGGAGATGGTGCCGTCCTGGCCCACGAGGAACTCGCACGTGCCCGCGCCGACGTAGCCGGCCTCCTGCAGGATCGCCTTGGAGGACTCCACGAGGCGGGCGTTCTGCTCGTCCGTGAGGAACGGCGCCGGGGCCTCCTCCACGAGCTTCTGGTTGCGGCGCTGCAGCGAGCAGTCGCGGGTGGAGATCACGACGACGTCGCCGTGCACGTCCGCCAGGCACTGCGTCTCCACGTGGCGCGGCTTGTCCAGGAAGCGCTCCACGAAGCACTCGCCCCGGCCGAACGCGGCCACGGCCTCACGGACCGCGGACTCGTAGAACTCGGGGATCTCCTCGCGCGTGCGGGCCACCTTGATGCCGCGGCCGCCGCCGCCGTAGGCCGCCTTGATGGCCACCGGCAGGCCGAACTCGTCCGCGAACGCGACGACCTCCTCCGTGCCGGTCACGGGGGAGGTGGTGCCCGGCGCCAGCGGGGCGCCGACCTTGGTGGCCAGCTGGCGGGCCGAGACCTTGTCGCCCAGCCGGTCGATCGCCTCGGCGGGCGGGCCGATCCACACGAGGCCGGCGTCAGCCACGGCGCGCGCGAAGTCCGCGTTCTCGGAGAGGAAGCCGTAGCCGGGGTGCACGGCGTCCGCGCCCGCGCGCTCGGCGGCGTCGAGGATCTTGCCGATCACCAGATAGGAGTCGGCGGCGGTCTCCCCGCCGAGGGCCACGGCCTCGTCCGCGAGCGTCACGTGCAGGGCGTCCCGGTCCGGCTCGGCGTAGACGGCCACGGAGGTCAGCCCCTCGTCCTGGCAGGCCCGGATGATGCGCACGGCGATCTCGCCGCGGTTGGCGATCAGCACCCGGGAGAACCGGCGCTCCGCCGCGGGGTCGACGGGCGGGACGACCGAGGCCTGCGGTGCGTCGGCGATGCTCATGGGCGATGGACTCCTCGGACGATCACGGCTGGGGGTGCGGGCGCCACGTCCGGGGTCGTGCCCCTCACCCGGTGGGGCGAAAGGCGCGGGACGGCGCCGACTCTGACCAGCACCCTACTCGTTGTGGCGGAACCCTCCGAGGCACGCGGCCCTGTCGCGCCGGATCAGCGCTGCGCGTTGGAGGGTTCCCACAACCGGGTGAAGTCCTGGCCCAGGGCCGCCGTGGCCCGCCGCAGCCACGCCACGGACAGCCCGATCACCGCGTTGGGGTCCCCGTCCACGCCGTCCACGAGGGCCGCGCCCGCACCGTCCACCGTGAACGCGCCCGCGCAGTGCAGCGGCTCGCCCGTGGCCACGTAGGCCTGGATCTCGGCCTCGGTGACGGCGCCGAAGCGCACGACGGCGGACACCACGCCCGCCTCCTCCGCCATCCCCGACGCGGCCCCGGACTCCGGCAGCACCAGGCCCAGCCAGTGGCCCGAGTGCAGCACGCCCTGCCGGCTGGCCTGGGCGCGCCAGCGCTCGACGGCGACCTCGGGCTCATAGGGCTTGCCGTGGGCGCGGCCGTCGAACTCGAACACGGAGTCGCAGCCGAGCACGAGCGTGGGCGCGTCGACGCCGGCGGCCGCCACCCGGGCGGCCACGTCGCGGCCCTTGGCCTCCGCCAGCAGGCCCGCCAGCTCCGCCGGCGACGGGTCGCCCGCCGCCGCGCCCACGGCCGCCTCGTCCACCCCCGAGACGACGACGCGGAACGGCACCCGCGCCCGGGTCAGGACCTCCGCTCGGCCGGGGGAGGCCGAGCCGAGCACCAGCCGCAGGCCCGTGCCGAGGCCGGCCGCGCCGTCGTCGTGCGGGATCACGCGAGCGCCTCCCGCAGGGTGTCCAGGCCCATGCCGCCCAGGCGCAGGGCCCGGGTGTGAAAGGCCTTGAGGTCGAAATCGGCGCCCTCGGCCTGCTCGTGCTCGGCGCGGATCTGCTCCCAGATGCGCTGGCCCACCTTGTACGCCGGCGCCTGCCCCGGCCAGCCGAGGTAGCGCGTGAACTCGAAGCGGCGCTGGCCCTCGGAGATCCTCAGGTGCTTGGACAGGAACGCGTAGCCCTTCTCCGGGGTCCACGCGCCGCCGCCCTCGGACTCGGGGGCGTCGAAGCCGCAGTGGTAGCCGATGTCGAACACCACGCGGGCCGCGCGCATGCGCTGCATGTCCAGCATGCCGAGGTGGTCGCCCGGGTCGTCGAGGAAGCCGAGCTCCTCCATGAGCTTCTCCGCGTACAGCGCCCAGCCCTCGCCGTGGCCGGACGTCCAGCAGAAGCTGCGGCGCCACAGGTTGAGGTTCTCCCGGTTCATCATGGCGGTGGCGATCTGCAGGTGATGGCCCGGCACGCCCTCGTGGTAGACCGTGGTGGTCTCCGCCCACGTGGTGAACTCGTCCTCGCCCGGGGGCACGGACCACCACATGCGGCCGGGCCGGGAGAAGTCGTCCGAGGGGCCGGTGTAGTAGATGCCGCCCTCCTGGGTGGGGGCGATCATGCACTCGAGCCGGTCCATCGGGGCCGGGATCTCGAAGTGCTCCTTCATGGCCTCGACCGCGTCGTCGGAGAGCCGCTGCATCCACGTGCGCAGGGCCTCGGTGCCCTTCAGGGTGCGCTCCGGGTCCGCGTCCAGGATCGCGCGCGCCTCCTCGATCGTGGCGCCCGGCCGGATGCGTTCGGCGTCCGCCTGCTGCGCGGCGATGATGCGGGCCAGCTCCTCCTGGCCCCAGCGGTAGGTCTCCTCGAGGTCGATCTCGGCGCCGAGGAAGTCGCGGGAGGCCAGCCGGTAGTACTCGATCCCGACGCCGTCCGCCTCCGGGGCGTGCGGGCGCAGCTCGGCCTCGAGCGTGTCCGCGAAGTCGCGGTAGGCCTGCGCGGCGGCGTCCGCGCCGGAGCGGATGCGGGCGGCCAGGGCGTCGTCCACGACGTCGGCTGCCTCGGCCCGCTCGACCAGGCCCGGGAAGAACCCGCCCGCGGCGCCGTGGGCGCGGGCCTGCTCCACCACGATGTCCACCTGGCGCACCGCGGCCACGTGGCCGGCGTCGCGGGAGGCGAGCAGGGATTCGGTGTAGCCGCGCAGGGCGGCCGGCAGGTTCTCGAGGCGGCCGGCGATGTGGCCCCACTGCTCCGCGGTGTCCGTGGGCATGAGGTCGAAGACCGCGCGGATGCCCTGGGCAGGGGAGGCGATGTTGTTCAGCTCGGTGCGGCCGGTCGCGTGGATCTCGCGCTCGAGGCCGATGCGCTCCTGCATGGCCGCCTTCGTGACGCGGTCCGTCTCGTCCTGCGGCTCGAGCGCGGCCAAGTCCTCGAGCAGGCGGGCGTTGAGCTCGTCGTCGGCGCGGGCGCCGGCGGGGGAGAAGTCCGTGTACTCGGTCTCGCGGCCCGGGAAGCCGAGCTCGGTGGCGGTGTCCGGGTGCAGGGCGAGGAGGTCGGTCACGTAGCGCTCGGCGAGCGCGTCGATGGCGGACGGGGTGCGGGCGCCGTCGACGGCGGCCTCGGAGGTGTGCTGGGTCATACCGGCACTCTAGGCGCTGGCGCCCGCCCCCGGCTCACTGCGGGCCCGCGCCCTGACGCCACTGGCCGCGGCCGGGCCGGGCCCACAGGCCCAGGTCGCCGCGACGGCGGAGCGTGCGGTCCAGGGGGCGGGGGTCGGCGGCCTCGGCGGCGAGCCGGGCGGCTTCGGCACGGGCCGCGGCGGCCGCCTCGAGGACGGCGGCCAGCGCGGCCATCTCCTCCGGCTCCAACTCCGGGCCGTTGAGCTGCAGCGGGTCGGCCGACGCCGGCGTGGCCTGCGTCGACTCGTCGTTCTCGTCCGGGGCGCCCGGACCCAGCGGGGCGCTCACAGCGGCATGTTCCCGTGCTTCTTGGCGGGGCGGGCCTCGCGCTTGTGCAGGGTGGCGCGCAGGGCGCGGATGAGCTGGCCGCGGGTGGCGTGCGGGGGCACCACGGCGTCCACGTAGCCCAGCTCGGCGGCCTGGTACGGGTTGAGCAGCTCGGCCTCGTAGTCGGCCACGATCTCGGCCCGGCGCGCATCGACGTCGCCGCCCGCCTCCGCCGTCGCCTTCAGGTCGCGCCGGTACAGGATGTTCACGGCGCCCTGGGCGCCCATCACGCCGATCTGCGCGCTCGGCCAGGCCAGGTTCAGGTCGGCGCCGAGCTTCTTGGAGCCCATCACGATGTATGCGCCGCCGAAGGCCTTGCGCGTGATCACGGTCAGCTTCGGCACGGTGGCCTCGGCGTAGGCGTAGATCAGCTTGGCGCCGCGGCGGATGATGCCGTTGAACTCCTGGTCCGTGCCGGGCAGGAACCCGGGCACGTCCACGAGGGTGATGATCGGGATGTTGAACGCGTCGCAGAAGCGCACGAACCGCGCGGCCTTCTCCGAGGCGGCGATGTCCAGGGTGCCGGCGAATTGCAGCGGCTGGTTCGCGACGACGCCCACGCTCATGCCGTCCAGGCGGGCCAGTCCGGTGATCACGTTGGGCGCGTACAGCTCCTGCAGCTGCAGCAGGTGGCCCTCGTCCACGATCGAGGCGATGACCTCGAGCATGTCGTAGGGCTGGTTGGCGGAGTCCGGGATGATCTCGTCCAGGGCGAGGTCCTCGTCCGTGGGCTCCGGGTCCGCGGCCTCGAAGGTCGGGGCCTCTGCGAGGTTGTTGGAGGGCAGCAGCTCGAGCAGCTCCTGCACGTAGGCGATCGCGTCCTCCTCCGAGGAGGCCATGTAGTGGGCGGTGCCGGAGGTGGCGTTGTGCGAGCGGGCGCCGCCGAGGGTCTCCATGTCCACGTCCTCGCCCGTGACGGTCTTGATCACGTCCGGGCCGGTGATGAACATGTGCGAGGTCCGGTCCACCATCACCACGACGTCCGTCAGCGCCGGCGAATAGGCCGCGCCGCCGGCGGAGGGGCCCATGATCAGCGAGATCTGCGGGATCATGCCCGAGGCCAGGACGTTGTTCCGGAAGATGTCCGCGAACTGGGCGAGGGAGGCCACGCCCTCCTGGATGCGCGCGCCGCCGCCGTCGAGGATGCCGATCACGGGGCAGCCGTTGCGCGCGGCGAACTCCTGGACCTTCACGATCTTCTGGCCGTTGCGCTCGGACAGCGAGCCGCCGAACACGGTGAAGTCCTGCGAGTAGACGGCCACCTGGCGCCCGTCCACGGTGCCGAAGCCGGACACCAGGCCGTCGCCGGCCGGGTGCTTGGCGTCCATGCCGAACGCGGTGGTGCGGTGCACGGCCAGCGCGTCCAGCTCCACGAAGGAGCCCTCGTCCAGGAGGAGATCGATCCGCTCGCGCGCGGTGTGCTTGCCGCGCGCGTGCTGGCGCTCGACGGCGTCCGGGCCGCCGGGCGCGGCCGTCGCCTCGAGCCGCCGATGCAGGTCGGCCAGCCGGCCGGCCGTGGTGGTCAGATCGGGATCGGTCACACGTCCTCCTTGTGGTGGTCCGCCAGATGCGGAGGCTCAGTCGGCCAGTCTACGGGCCGCCGCGGACGCCCTCGGTTGGAGGAAGCCCACAAACGACGAGGACGTCGGCCCGGGCCGCCCCTCCGCGCGCCCCGGGAGCGGATCGGCCCGCCCGGCCCGCCCCCGGGAACGCCGTGTATATCTAGGGGCATGCACCCCGACGACGCCCCCACACCGGATCTGACCTGGCTGGACTCCGCCGGCTCCACGCAGGATGAGCTCCTCGCACGGCTGGACCGCGAGGGGCACCGGCACGGTGCGGCCGTGGCCACCGCGGACCAGCGGGCCGGCCGGGGACGGCACTCCCGGGTGTGGAGCGCCGCGCCGGGTGCGGCGCTCGCCCTGTCCGTGTACCTGCGTCCCGAGTCCGGCGGGGTGCCGGTCTCCCCGGCCCATCTGAGCTGGCTCTCGCTCGTCGCCTCCGCCACGGTCGCCGAGCGCCTCGCGGCCCGGGGCGTCCCGACGCACGTGAAGTGGCCGAACGACGTGCTCGCCACGGACGGGCGCAAGCTGTGCGGCGTGCTGGCCACGGTGGCGCTGTCCTCGGACGGCAAGGGGCCCGGCGTCGCCGTCGGGATGGGCGTGAACCTGGACCACCGCGGGGCCGCCCCGGTGGACACCGCCTCGGACCTGGCGGAGTGGATCGGCGCGGACGCCGTGCCCGCGCCCCGGGACCTCGCGGTCGAGCTGCGCGACGCCGTCGTGGCGGCCGTGGACCGCTTCGCGGCGGGCGTGGCGGGACAGGCGGCGGCCGTGGACGGACGCCACCCCGCCGTGGCGGCCGTGGCGGACCGCCTCTCCACCCTGGGCCGCGCGGTGCGCGCCGAGCTGCCCGGCGGCGGCGTGCTGGAGGGCACGGCCGTGGGCCTCGGCCCCGGCGGCACCCTGCGCGTGAAGCACGTCACACCGGACCGTGGCACAATCGAGACCGAGGTCAGTGCGGGGGACGTGGCCCACCTGCGCGGAGACGTCCATCGCGGCGCATGACACACCCGTCCCGGTCAGGAGGTGACCGCCGTGCGACTCGAGCCCGGTGAGCAGGTGATGGTGCGCACCCGCACCCACCCGCGCGCGCTGCTGCGCCCGGCCGCGGTCCTCGTGGCCGTCGCGTTCCTGCTCGGCCTGGCCGTCGGCGTGCTCGCACGCCCCGACCTGCCCGGGATCGTCGCCGCGAACCGCGCCGTGCTCGAGGCGGCCGCGTGGGTGGTCGCGGCGCTCGTCCTGCTCCCCGGCACCATCCGCCCGCTGTGGCGCTGGGTCTTCCGGCGCACCGTGCTCACCGACCGCCGCATCCTCCAGGGCGCCGGCGTCGGCGGCTCCGGTGCCGCCATGCCGCTCGTGTCCATCGCCGACGTGCAGCGGCGCCGCCGCGGCTCGGGTGCCGGAGACCTGCACATCCTCTTCCAGGAGCCCGCCCGCCAGGTCCACTGGCGGCTGCGCGACGTCCCCGAGGCCGCGCGCTTCGAGGAGGCCCTGGCCCACCTCACCCGCCAGGCCCGCACCGCGACCTGGCCCGCCCCCGTCCCGACAGGAGACCTCCGATGAGCCGTCCGGAGACACCGGACACCGCACCGCTGCCGATCGTCCCGTCGGCTGAGGACGAGACCGCCCGCGACATCGAGGAGCGCTCCGCCCAGCCCGCCGGCTGGACGAGCGCGATGCGCACGCTCGACGCCGGCCTGGTGGTGGGCCCGCGCGCCTACACCTCACGGGAGGTGGCGCAGCGCCTCGGCGTCTCGATGGCCTCCGCCCGGAAGATCTGGCGTGCGCTGGGCTATCCGCCGTCGCCGGAGGGGCACAAGGCCTTCACCGAGGCGGACATCGAGGCGTTCGAGTCCGTGCTCACGCTCGTACGCTCGGGGACGCTGAACGAGGACACCGCCATCTCGCTGGCCCGCTCGATCGGGCAGATGACGGACCGCATGGTGGTGTGGCAGATCGAGGCGCTCGTGGAGGACAAGATCGCCTCCGAGGGCCTGACGGACCCGGAGGCACGGCGGGCCGTCGTCGACATGCTCCCGGACATGGTCGGACCGCTCGAGAAGGCCATGCGGATCGTCTATCGGCGCCAGCTCAACCGCGCCGTCCAGCGCCTGACCGTGCGCGTGGAGGCCGGGCTGGCGGCCAGCGCCCAGGGCCGCGACGGCTCCGAGTCGGATGCGCCGCTGCCGCTGGCCCGCGCCGTCGGCTTTGCGGACATGGTCTCCTACACGACGCTCTCCCGGACCATGGACGACCGGACGCTGGCCCGCATGGTGCTGCGCTTCGAGTCCCTCGCCGCGGAGACCATCTCGGCCGGCGGCGGCTGGCTCGTGAAGACCATCGGCGACGAGGTCATGTTCAACGCCGAGACCCCCGAGGCCGGCGCCGCGATCGCGCTCTCCCTGGCCGAGACCATCGCCGCGGACGAGGAGCTGCCCTCGGCGCGCGTCGCCCTGACATGGGGACGGGTGCTCTCCCGCATGGGGGACATCTACGGGCCCACCGTGAACCTCGCCGCGCGGCTGACGTCCCTGGCCGATCCGGGTACCGTGCTCGTGGACGCCATGACCGCTGCGGCCCTGTCCCGGGACGAGCGCTTCGTGCTCGTCCCGCAGCCGCCCAGGATCGTCCGCGGGTTCGGAGAGGTCCGCCCCTCCCTGCTCTTGGACGGGTCGGCCCAGACCCTGCTCGCCGACTGATCGAG
>NZ_JASDCZ010000075.1:0-10903 GCF_030407635.1 Micrococcus sp. APC 4021 | reverse complement strand
AGCAGCCAGGCCACGAGGAACCCGTTCAGTCCCATGCGCAGCTGCGGGCGCGGCCCGTTCCGGCCCCCGCCCGCAGCTGCGCATGGGACTGAACGGGTTCCTCGTGGCCTGGCTGCTGCCCAACCTCGTGATGGCCGCCGTGGTGGCGATCCTGGCCGTGGTCCCGGGCCTGCAGGCCTTCGGCAGCCTGACACCGCTGCTGACGGTGGTCGGGGTCGCCGGGCTGGTGGTGGGGCTGCCGCTGTGCCTGCTCGTGAACTGGGCGTTCCGGCACGTGCTCAACCAGTGGGTCCACGTGCTGGCATACGCGCTGATCGGCATGCTCTACGGCCTGGTGGTGCTCACGCAGGGCGCTGCGGGCATCCTGCCGATGCTCATCCCGGTGATCGGCTTCCCGGCCGCCGTGCTCATGGCCCTGGGCCGGACGGCGGCCCGTCCCCTCGTCCGCACGGTCACCCCGGAGCCGTCGCCCGCCGAGCCGGCCTGAGCACGCCCGACAACGAAAAGGACGATGGCCGGATGGCCATCGTCCTTCTCGGAACCGCGTCCGGGGCCCGCATCCCCTCAGGCATGTATCCCGGCTCGTGATTCGCACTGTGCACCGTCTCAATGGGGCATGACCCACTCTAGGAGGGACGACGGCGCCCCCGACAGTGGCGGAAGGTGCAGACTTTCGGGCCCTGATGTGATGCAGGTCACATGGGTCTGGTCCGCCGCTGCGACGGCGTCGGCCTCGTCAGACGGACCTGGGGAGCACCGCGCGCACCCGCCACCCCCAGCCCCCCGGCCCGGCCTCGATCGTGCCGCCGAAGGTGGCCACGCGATCCCGCATGGAGTTCAGGCCCACACCGGAGGAGTTCCACTGCGGCGGGCCGGACCGCTCGGTGACGGTGTTCTCCACCTCGAGCACCACGTCCGGCCCCGCGTCGCGGAGTTCGATGCACACGCGCGCGCCCTCGCCGGCGTGCTTGGCGACGTTCGTGGTGGCCTCCTGGAGCACCCGGTGCAGGGTGGAGCGCACGGAGATCGGCATCGCGTTCTGGTCGCAGCGGACGTCCGTCTCCACCGTCATTCCGAGACTGCGCAGCTCCTCGGCCAGTTGGGCCACGGACAGCACCGGATCCGCGGACGTCGCCCCGTCCGCGCCCCCCGCGGCGCCCGGCTCACCGCTCGGGTCCACGATCCCGTCCTCCTGGAGGATGGAGAGCATGCGCCGCAGGTCCCGCAGCGCGTCCTTCGCGGAGTCCCCCACCACGTCCAGCACGCCCTGAGCCGCCTCCGGGGCGCCGAGGTAGCGTGCCGTCCGAGCCTGCATCGAGATGATCGTGAGGTTGTGCGCGACCACGTCGTGCAGGTCGCGGGCCAGTGAGCGACGCTCGGCCTCGGCGGCCAGCCGGGCCCGCTCCTCCGCCTCGAACACCCGGCGGCGATCCCGCTCCCGCCGGGCCAAGCTCTCGCGGATGAAGAGCCCGCCGCCGAGGCCCATGGACATGAGCAGCAGGATGAACCACGTCGCGTTCGCCTGACCCACCGCGAACGGCTGGGCGACGCCCCAGGTCAGCGCCAGGACGGCGGCCGTGACGACGAACCCCCAGGAACGGGCGGTCGCCGCGACGGCCCCGAGGACCACGGGCGCGACGACGGCGAAGAGCACCTCGGAACCGCCGACGACGGTCGCGACGGCCCCGGGCAGGAGCAGGGCGAAGCCCACCGTGCTGCGCCACCACTGGGCGAGGAAGGCGCTGGTCGCCGACGCGATGGCGATCCCGTCCAGGACCGGGATGACGCCGTGGCCCGGGCCGAACAGACCGATGTCGGACGCGGTCGAGGCGAGCAGGAACGCCGACCCAAAGGCGAGATAGACGCGGCTCAGCGGCGCCGCGGCCCAGAACGCGCGCCACCGCAGGCTGCGCGCCTGACGCCACGCCGAAGAGCGGCGCGCCCGGGAGGGCGCGCCGCTCCGGACGGAGGGGGTCGATGGGCTCGAATCAGGCATCGGGGGCGGACCGCCCCGGGGTCAGTCGCACCAGATGCCGAAGTGGCGGCACGTCCACTCCGCAGTGCCTTTGCCGAGGCCCAGGGTCGTGACGACGTCGTCCTCGGCCGAGGCCGCCGAGGCGGCGGCGGCCGGAGCGCCGACGAGGGTGGAGGCGAGAAGGAGAGCGGAAGCGAGGAGAGCGCGAGTCTTCATGGCCCCAGTATGTATGACGCCCGTCACAAATGGTGCACGCCGCGCACAGGCCGCGCCGCGGCATGGCGCAGATGACGGCCGGCGGGCACCCCGGCCTCGCCCCGACGCCGACAAGGTGGCATGCGCCACAGCACCGGTTACGCTGACCTGCGTGTCCGAAGAGCTGCGCATCCTGATCGCCGACGACCAGCCGCTCATGAGCGGCGCGCTCCGCGTGCTCGTCGACTCTGCCCCCGGCATGACCTGCGTGGGTGTGGTCGCCAACGGCGTCGAAGCCGTGGAGGCGTGCGCCGCCATCGAGCCGGACGTGGTCCTGATGGACATGCAGATGCCCCTGATGGACGGGGTGGAGGCCACACGCCGGATCAAGGACACCCACCCCGCGATCCGGGTCCTGGCGATCACCACGTTCACGTCCGAGGACTACCTCGTGCCGGCCCTGCGCGCCGGAGCGGGCGGCTACCTCCTCAAGGACGCGGAGCCGCCGGCCATCCTGGGCGCCATTCAGGCCGTCCATCGCGGCGAGTCCGTGCTCTCCCCCGCCGTGGCGACCAAGCTGCTCGCCTCGATCGAGCGGGACCGGCCGACGGTGGGCCCCACCTCGGTGCAGCCCGGCAGCCCCGACGGCTCCGACCTCACCGAGCGGGAGCTGGGCGTGCTGCGGCTACTGGCCAGGGGTCAGTCGAACCCGGAGATCGCCGCGAACCTCTTCGTCTCCGAGTCCACGGTCAAGGCCAACCTCACGCGGATCATGGCCAAGCTGGAGGTCCGCGACCGCGTCCAGCTGATCATCCGGGCGGCCCAGCTCGGGCTCGTCACCCTCGCCCTGGACTGAGCGCGGCGGGGTCAGCCACGGGCCGCGATCTCGTTGCGCCGCGTGTTGAGGTCCTTCAGGACTTGCATCCCGTGCTCCACCACCGGGTCCGCCTCGGCCAGGAGCGACTCCTTGGCCGGCCCGTAGGCGAGGTCGGCGAACGTGCCGTTCTCCGGGTCGAGGGCCCGGATCTCCTGCTGCACCAGGCGCACCTGGTCCAGGCCGGCCGCGTACTCCACCGCTCGCTCGTCGATCTTCGTCAGGGACGCCTCCGCGTCCTCCGGGATCTGCTCCAGGGCGAACTGGGCCTCGTAGAGCCGGTTCTGGTACGTGCAGGGCTCCTCGATGTCGTAGAGCCCCACGCCGCGACCCACGGCCTCCTGATTGGCCTGGGCGATCTCCTCCGCCAGGCGCTTGCCGACGGCGACCTCCGTGGGGGCGGCCATGCCGGCCTCCGCCATGGCCACGTTGACGGTGCCGCCGCCGATCGAGATGACCGCGCTCTCCATCCCCTCGGGCGCGCCCTCGTCCGAGGTGGTCATGCTCGCGGTCGCCCCCTGCGGGAGCCGATCACGCAGCCAGGCGTAGGACTCCTCCCCCATGCAGAGGTTGGGGCCGACCTTGAGGCCCTCCGGGTTGCGGCCCGCGCTCGTGACGCCGGCGAGGACCACGGTCCGCTCGGTGCCGCCTTGGTTCACCACCACGGTGTTGCCGTCCAGCACGGTGACGATGTCCACGCGGGCGGCGTCGGCGGCCACGCCGCGGAGGACGGTGACGATGCCCAGCAGGAGCAGGACGGCGGCGACGGCGAGGAAGACCAGCAGCCCCTTCAGGGGGACCCGGGCACGGGCGGCGACGTGAGTCATGCGGACTTCCTGCAGGTGGACGGCGGGACGGGGGGCCGCGACGACGGCCCGGAGCCCGAGTCTAGCGAAGGGCCCCGGGACCGCCGAGCGGCGGGCCGAGGGACGGCTGCGTCGGGCTCAGCGCTCCCGGCGGTAGAACGGCGTGGCCACCACGGTGAACGGCTCGCCGCGGCCGCGCAGGTCCACCTGCAGGGACGTGCCCTCGGCGGCCACGTCGCGGCGGACACGGGCCAGGGCGATGGGGTGTCCGAGGGTCGGGCTGGGGGCGCCCGAGGTCACCTCGCCCACCCGCTCGCCGGACTCGTCCAGCACGGCGTAACCGTGCCGGGCGGCACGCCGACCCGCGCCCTGCAGCCCCACGAGGACCTCCTCGACGTCGTCCCTGCCGACCAGCGCGGATCGTCCGACGAAGTCGGCCTCCTTGCTCGCGGGCACCGCGAAGCCGACGCCAGAGGCGTGCGGCTGGTGCCCGGTGTCCAGCTCGTTGCCGTAGAGCGGCATGCCCGCCTCGAGGCGCAGCGAGTCCCGCGAGGCGAGCCCGCACAGCGTCAGCTCCACGCCCGCCTCGTCCGCGGCCGAGAGCATCGTGTTCCACACGGCGGAGCCGCGGTCGCCGGCCTCGGCGGTGGAGGCGGCGGGCAGGAACAGCTCGAAGCCGTCCTCACCGGTGTAGCCGGTGCGGGCGACGACGGCGATGACGTCACCGGCGTCCGTGGGCACGGTCAGGGTCAGGTGGCCGTAGTACTTCAGCTCGGCCAGCTGCGCCGCGGCCTCCGGCATGGCCCGGGCGAGGATCCTCTCGGCCTGCGGGCCCTGCACGGCCACGAGGGCGGTGGTCGAGGACTCGTCCTCGACGACGGCGTCCCAGCCCGACGCCCGCTGGTTCAGGGCGGTGTGGACCGCGGCGATGTTGCCGGCGTTGGGCACCACCAGGTAGTCGGGCTCGGAGCCGGCCTCGCCGTCGTCCATCCGGTAGACGATCGTGTCGTCGAGGATGGTGCCGGCGTCCGTCAGGCACAGGGCGTACTTGGCGCGGCCGGGCTTCAACGTGGAGAGCACGCTCGAGAGGGCGTGGTCCAGCATGGCCCCGGCCTCCGGGCCGGTGACCCGGATCTCGCCCATGTGGGAGAGGTCGAACAGGCCTGCGGAGGTGCGGACGGCCTTGTGCTCGGCCAGCTCGGAGCCATACTTCAGGGGCATGTTCCAGCCGCCGAAGTCCGTGAACGTGGCGCCCGCGGCCTCGTGGACCGGGTGCAGCGGGGAGTTGCGCGTCGAATCGCTCATGGGGGTGATCCTCTCAGTCCTCGTCGGCGGTGTCGGCCACGGCGCCCTCGAACGCCTCGGGCGGCGGGCACGAGCACACGAGGTTGCGATCGCCGTAGGCGCCGTCGATGCGGCCCACCGGCGGCAGGTACTTGTCCAGACGCAGGCTCGGCACCGGCGTGCCCGCCTGGGCGCGCGAGTAGGGGCGATCCCACTCGTCGGCCATCAGGACGTTGAGGGTGTGCGGGGCGCGACGCAGGACGGAGTCCGCCACGGTCTCCGGGGTGACGGCGGTGATCTCGGCGTGGATGGCCTCCATCGCCTCGATGAACCGCTCGATCTCCTCGAGGTCCTCGGACTCGGTGGGCTCCACCATGAGCGTGCCGGCCACGGGGAACGCCAGGGTGGGGGCGTGGAACCCGTAGTCGATGAGGCGCTTGCACACGTCCTCGGCGGTCACGCCCGTGCGGGCCGTGAGCTCGCGCAGGTCGAGGATGCACTCGTGCGCCACGAGGCCGTCGTTGCCCGTGTACAGCGTCGGGTAGAGGGGCGCGAGGCGGCGGGAGATGTAGTTGGCGCCCAGCAGCGCGTGCGCGGTGGCGGAGCGCAGGCCCTCGGCGCCCATCAGGTGGATGTAGGCCCAGGAGATGGGCAGCACGCCGGCCGAGCCGTGCGGGGCCGCGGTCATCAGGGCCTCGCGGGAGGGCAGGTACGGCACCAGGTGCTCGCCCACCGCCACGGGGCCCACGCCCGGGCCCCCGCCGCCGTGCGGGATGCAGAACGTCTTGTGCAGGTTCAGGTGGGAGACGTCTCCGCCGAACTCGCCCGGCTGGGCCAGGCCCACGAGCGCGTTGAGGTTGGCGCCGTCGATGTACACCTGGCCGCCCGCGGCGTGCACCGTGGCGCAGACCTCCTTGACGTCGGCGTCGTAGACGCCGTGCGTGGAGGGGTAGGTGATCATGATGGCCGCGATGCGGCCCTCGTTCGCCGCGATCTTGGCGTCCAGGTCGGCGGCGTCGATCGTGCCGTCGTCGGCGGTGGCGACGACGACGACCTTCAGCCCCGCCAGCACGGCCGAGGCCGCGTTGGTGCCGTGGGCGGAGGCCGGGATCAGGCAGATGTCCCGCTCACCCTCACCGCGGGCCAGGTGGTACTGGCGGATGGCCCACAGGCCCGCGAACTCGCCCTGCGAGCCGGCGTTCGGGGCCACCGAGACGCCCGCGTAGCCGGTGATCTCGGCGAGCTTGGCCTCCAGATCCGCGATCAGGAACCGCCAGCCCTCGGTCTGGTGGTCGGGCGCGAACGGGTGGATGGAGCAGAACTCGGGCCAGGAGATGGCCTCCATCTCCGCGGTGGCATTGAGCTTCATGGTGCACGAGCCCAGCGGGATCATGGTGCGGTCCAGCGCCAGGTCGTAGCCGGAGAGGCGGCGCAGGTAGCGCAGCATCTTCGTCTCCGAGTGGTGGGTGTTGAACACCGGGTGCATCATGAACGCGGAGGAGCGGCGCAGCGACTCCGGCACGGCCGGGGTGGCCACGGCGCCCTCGTGCGCAGAGGCCGGCAGGGAGCCCGCGTCCAGGCCGAACGCCGTCAGGACGGCCACGAGGTCGGCGTCGACGGTGGTCTCATCGGCTGCGATCCGCAGGGTGTCCGCGTCCACCAGGCGCAGGTTCACGCCGTTCTCCTCGGCGGCCTGCAGGACCTGCTCGGCCCGGCCGGGCACGCGGACGGTGATCGTGTCGAAGAAGTGCTCCTCGGCGACCTCGACGCCACCGGCCCGCAGCGCCTCCGCCAGGCGGACGGCCTGGGCGTGGGCGTGGCGGGCGATGCGGGCGATGCCCTGGGGGCCGTGGTAGACGGCGTACATCGAGGCGACGATCGCGAGCAGCGCCTGGGCGGTGCAGATGTTGGAGGTGGCCTTCTCGCGCCGGATGTGCTGTTCGCGCGTCTGGAGGGCGAGGCGGTAGGCGGGCTTGCCGGCGTCGTCGTAGGAGACGCCCACGAGGCGGCCCGGCATGCTGCGCTGCAGGCCCTCCTTCACGGCCATGTAGGCGGCGTGGGGGCCGCCGAAGAACAGGGGCACGCCGAAGCGCTGCGTGGAGCCGACGGCGATGTCCGCACCCTGCTCCCCGGGCGGAGTGATCAGGGCGAGGGAGAGGATGTCCGCGGCGACGGTCACGAGGGCGCCGGCCTCCTTGGCCTGCGCGATGACGGCGGCGTGGTCGTGGATGCGGCCGGAGTCGCCGGGCTGCTGCAGCACGACGCCGCACAGGCCCTTCTCCTCGACCTCGGCGCGGACGTCCTCCGGGATGCCTGCGGAGAGGTCGGCCACGCGCACGTCGATGCCCACGGCCTCGGCGCGCAGGCGCACCACGGAGAGGGTCTGCGGGAAGAGGTCCGCGTCGAGGAGGGTGACGCCGTCGGTCCTGCGGCGGTTGGCGCGGTGCATGAGGAGCACGGCCTCGGCGGCGGCGGAGGCCTCGTCCAGCAGGGAGGCGTTGGCGATGTCCAGGCCGGTGAGGTCCTGGACCATCGTCTGGTAGTTCAGGAGGGCCTCGAGGCGGCCCTGGGAGATCTCCGGCTGGTACGGCGTGTAGGCCGTGTACCAGGCCGGGTTCTCCAGCACCTTGCGGAGGATGACGCCCGGGGTGACGGTGTCCGAGAAGCCCTGCCCGATCATCTGGGTCTTCATGACGTTGCGGCCGGCGATCTCGCGCAGCTGCTCCAGGACCGCGGACTCGGTCAGCGGGGCGGGCAGCTCGAGGGGCTTCGGCTGGCGGATGCCGGCGGGGACGGCGGTGTCCACGAGGGCCTCGAGCGAGTCGTAGCCCAGGGTCTGCAGCATGTGCTCGACGTCCGCGGGGCGCGGGCCGATGTGGCGGGCCACGAAGGGGGCCGAGGCGGTGTCCTTAGGCTCGACGCGCTCGTGGGGCAGCGCGGTCGTGCTCTCGGTGGTCTGGGGGCTGGTCACGGGGTACCTCCGGGGGGATCCTGCCGTGGTCACGGCGTGGCTCTGCTCCTCCCCGCTCTGTCATGGACCTGAGAGTTTCCGACGCCCGGGTGGGCGGCTTGCACCGTCGGTGGTCTCGGTCCGGACGCGGGCGCGGCGGAGTGAGACGCTTTCCAGAGCGCCTGACCCCACGCGGTACGGATGCCTGAGAGATTCCCGGGGAGGGTTTGCTCCTTCGGCGGCCTGCTCACGCGGCCGGCCGGGGCAGGACGCGCGCCGACGCTCTCCCGCGCGGGGCATGCGGCGTGCCGTCAGTATCCCACACGTGTAGGCCGCGTCACAGGGCGCCCGGGAGGGGCCGGACGGGGCGTGTCGAAGGCTTTCGTTGATGAAACGGGCGCCCGGGAGGGGTTGAGTCGCCCCACGCGCCCGTGCCTACTGTGGCGAGGACGGGCGGGCGTGTTCCTCCGCCCCGGAGCCGACCGAGGGAGCGATCCACCCATGTACACCCGCAGCCGGAACGACGTCGAGAAGGTCGAGTGGGGCGGAGGCACCTCCGAACGCCTCATCACCGCGAAGGACGAGATGGGTTTCGCCGTCGCCCACACGATCGTGCGCGCCGGATCGTCCTCGAAGCTCCAGTACCGCAACCACCAGGAGGCCTGTTACTGCATCGCGGGCAACGGCTCCGTGGTGGAGCCGGACGGCACCGTCCACGAGATCACGCCGGGTGTCATCTACGTCCTGCCGGACCACGAGCCGCACGACCTGCGCGGCGGCACCGAGGACATGCACCTGATCTCGGTGTTCAACCCCGCCATCACCGGCGACGAGAAGCACACCCTGTCGGAGGACGGCTACTCCAGCTACTGAGCCCGGGCACGGTGACGGGAGGCGTCGACGACGGCGCCTCCCGCGTCGGCGCCGACGGCGGCGTCCGGTCGTAGGGTGGCGGGGTGCTCAACCTGTGCGCCCCCGAGCGCACCGTGCGTCGCAACACCCACCTGGCGCTGGTGCTGACCGCGATCGCGGGGATCCTCAACTCCGTGGGCTTCGTCGCCGTGGCCACGTACACGTCCCACATGACGGGGATCGTGGCGTCCATGGCGGACGCGGCGGTCCTCCACGCCCCGGGTCTGGTCGGCACGGGCCTGCTCGCGCTGGCCATGTTCATCCTGGGCGCGGTCGTCTGCGCGCTGGTGTTCAACTGGGGCCGGGTCAACGGCCTCCGGTCGCGGTACGCCAACATCCTCCTGCTCGAGGGCGTCGGCATGCTGGTGTTCGGCCTGCTCGCCGAGCACGTCCGCGATGCGCACCGGCCGCTGGTCGTGGTGGCCGTGCTGTGCTTCACCATGGGCCTGCAGAACGCCTTGATCACCCGCATCGGGGCGTGGCCGATCCGCACCACGCACGTGACGGGCATGGTCACGGACATCGGCGTCGAGCTCGGCAAGATCCTGTACCGCAACGGCCCCGGGGCCGCGGCCCCCGTCGTCGGGGAACCGCGGCGCGTGGGACTGCTGGCGCTGCTCGTGGCCCTGTTCTTCCTGGGCGGGGTGGCGGGCGCGGCCGGTTACCTCTGGCTGGGCTTCGAGGTGGTCATCCCGGTGGCTGGCGTGCTGCTGCTCATCGCCCACCGCCCGCTGGTCCAGGACCTGCAGGACGCGTGGCTCACACGAAGGCCGAGACGCCGGTGAGGGCCCGCCCCACGATCAGGGTGTTCATGCCGTAGGAGCCCTCGTAGGAGTAGATGGCCTCCACGTCCCCCATGATCTTGGCGATCTCGTGCTCCGTGAGCAGGCCGTTGCCGCCGAGGGCGTCGCGGGCGAGCGCCGCCGAGGACCGGGCCAGCCGGGTCGAGGTGGCCTTGGCCATGGCCGCGTGCATCATCTCCATCCGCCCCTCCTGCCGCAGGGCGTCCACCTGGAGCATCATGCCGGCGGACGCGGCGAGGTTGCCGGCGACCTCGGCGATCTGGGCCTGGATCAGCTGGAACGCGGCCAGCGGGCGGCCGAATTGCTCCCGCCGCAGCGCGTAGGAGCGCAGCACGTCCAGCACGCCCATCTGCGCGCCGACGCCCTGCCAGCCGACCCACATGCGCGAGTCGCGCAGCAGGGCGCGGGTGGCGGCGAAGGTGGTGGCGCCGGGCAGGATCGCGTCCGCGGGCAGGCGCACGTCCAGGGTGATGTCCGCGTTCTGCATGATCCGCAGGCCCATCTTCCCGCTGATCTTGGTGGCCTCGTAGCCGGGGGTGTCGGTGGGCACCACGAAGCCCTTGATCTCGCCGTCGGCGGTGTCGCGTGCCCAGACGAGCGCGACGTCGGCGATCGTGCCGGCCCCGATCCAGCGCTTGGCGCCGCGGATGACCCACTCGTCGCCGTCGCGGGTGGCGGTGGTGGCGAGGCCTCCGGCGATGTCCGAGCCGTGGTCCGGCTCGGTGAGGCAGAACGCGCCCAGGGCGTCGAAGGATTCGAGGCGCCCCTGCCACGTGGCCTTCTGACGCTCTGAGCCCAGGCCGGCGATCATGCCGAGGTTGAGCTCGTTGTGGATGCCCACGAGGGCGGACAGGGACAGGTCCACACGGGCGATCTCCGCGTGCACGAGCTGCTGGAACAGCGAGGACGAGCCGTCCAGGACGAGGCGTCCCAGACCCAGCTCGGCCAGGCCCGGCAGCAGGTCGAACGCGAACTCCTCGGCGTCCCAATACCGGGTCAGGTGCGGCCGCACGCGGGTCTGCAGGTGGTCCTCGATCGCGTCGAGCCGGGCACGCTCGACCGGTTCGAGGCGGTCCCGCAGGCGCAGCAGGTCCACGTGGGGCA